>DTYK01000039.1 GCA_012961925.1 Candidatus Latescibacterota bacterium | reverse complement strand
GTTCTTTACAAGAAAGCTTGAGCAAAGAAATACTCCACTAACCCCACAAACTCTGCGAGGGATGGGAGGCGGGCGTTTTCGCTAAAGCCTTTTACGAAAAGGCTTGGAAGAAAAAAGAAAAGTAACAGATTTTCAAAGACTTGGCACGAATTTTAGGGTCTCGCATTATGAAGCGAGGTTAGATCCTCATCCCAGCAGTTCGACCTCCACCTTACTTCCGGCAGGCAGCCCCTCCAGGTCCTCCGGTATGCGAAGCAGCGCATCGGCATTGACCCAGGAGGAGAGGTTGCCTGCACCTCTGGCAAGAGGTAAGGCAACCAGCTTCTCGCCTTCCCGCCTTAAACTCACCCTGACGAACTCCATCACACCAAGCTTCGAGGGGATCTTCGTAGATAACCAGGCCTTGGCCTTGGGTCTTTCCGGGACTTTTAGCCCCTGTAACCTGAAGATCATAGGTTTAACGAAGAGATCTAAATCCACAAGGGCCGAGACAGGGTAGCCGGGGAGACCCACCACTGGTCTCCCCTGAACCTTGCCCAGGACTATGGGCCTGCCCGGCATTATGTTGACCCCATGAAAAAGGATGGTGCCATGCTGCTCGATGATTGATGGCACAAGGTCGCTACGTCCTTTCGAAGACCCGGCTATGAACACCACTATATCCTCCCTCAGGGATTTGCAAAGCGCATCGGCAATTGCTCCTTCATCGTCGGGGACTATTCCTGGACTCTTAACTTCGCCTCCCCATTGTCTGATGTAACCCGCCAGCATGGTGGAATTGAACTCGATCATCCGGCCCTGACCACCTTCCCTACCCGGCTCGGTAAGCTCGGACCCAACGGGTATCAGGGCCACCGAAGGTCTCTTTATCACCGTCACCTGGGTGTGGCCACCTGCCAGTAGCAGCCCCAGATCGGCCGGACGTAAGGTTCGACCAGAGTTGAACAGGGGTTGCCCTCTGCGGACATCTTCCCCTGCCTCTCGCACGTACTGGCCTGGAACCACGGGGGCGACCACCTCGGCAATCCGAGCCTCAAGCTTCACATCCTCGATCCTTATCACAGCGTCAAACTCATCGAACAGAGGTTGACCGGTATCCACAAGTCGGGTCTGAGAATCGAGCCTGAGTCGAACGGGATTGCTCAAGGATGCCTGGTAGGTATCCTCAGCCCTCACCATTATCCCATCCATGGCAGCAACCCGACATGGAGGCGAGTCCGACCTTGATCGGACGTCATCGGCCAGTACGCGTCCAAGGGCCTCTTTGACAGGGACCGTCTCCCTGGACGGCTTAAACCGGGGATCCTCCATCAGGGCCTCAAGCCTTCCTTTAGCCTGATCAAGAGAGAGCGCATTGAAGAATTTCGTTCTTGTGTGCAGCATAAGATTCGAGCTAACCCTTCGCCCGACGGTGCTTGGCGGTTCAAGGGAGTTCATCCAAAACCCGTTCAGATCAACACCACTCTCACCTTCTCACCTTTGGTCATCCCCTCCATATTCTGGGCTACCCTGATTAAACCCACCGCCATGGCGAGGGGGTAAAGCCTTGCGGAAGGAGTTACAAGGGGGATTGCCAACAGTCCATCATCCTTCTGCTCCAATCGTGCAGGGATCCACTCCTCACGGCCGGACCTGGAGTACACATCCTCTGCCAGAGCCGCTTCAATCTCTAATTGGAAATCCGTCGCAGCCAAAAGCTCCAGCAATGCGGTTCTGACGAAAAGGATGAAGCTGACGAATGACGACATCGGGTGCCCCGGTAAGCCGAAGAGCAACTTTCCATCCAACTCAGCGACGATCGTGGGTTTGCCCGGTTTTACTGCAACGCCATGAATGAGTGTCCTGCCGCCCAGGTCACGTATGGCCTCAAGGGTGATGTCCCTAGCTCCTATGGAGCTTCCACCGGATATGACCACCAGCTCCGATCTATCAATCCCCTCTTCTAACCTCTCTCTCAGGATCTGTGCATCGTCAGGTGCCAGACCAAGAAAACAGGGCTGGCCTCCCGTTTGAATTATCTGGGCTGCGAGCGTGTGGGAGTTGACATCTCTTATCTGCCCATGAGATGGGACTTTTCCGGCCGGCACAAGTTCATCACCGGTGGCGATTATGGAGACTACAGGCTTACGTCTGACCTGGAGCATTGTCATCCCCAACCCTGCCAGGACACCCAAATGTTGGGCCCTAAGTCTCGTCCCCTCTTTCAGTATCTCCTCCCCCTCCTTCATATCCCCTCCCTGGGCGATAACGTTTGCGCCAGGCGGAACAGGCCGGCTCACCAGCAGTTCTCCAGAAGTCTTCTCCTCTGTATACTCGAGCATCAGCACAGCGTTCGCCCCCTCCGGCAGGGCACCTCCTGTGGAGATACGGACTGCTCTTCCTGGAGTGAGCCTTTTCTGGGGGAGTTTACCCATGGGAACCTCGCCCATAACCTTCAACTTCACCGGCTTGGTCTCGGTGGCCCTGAAGGTATCGCTGGCCACGACGGCATAGCCATCCATTGTTGACCGCGGGAAAGCGGGATAATCCTCCGGTGCTGTGATATCCACTGCAAGTATTCTCCCGGGCGCCCGGTCCAGCTCCACAGTCTCCGGAGGCATCGGGTACCTTACAGCTTCCCTTATCATAATCTGTGCCTTTTCACGGGTCACAGTCTGAAGGAATTCGGATGGCATGCTTTCATCCCCACATCTACAGGCTCGGCGAAGGCTTCGGGCTATCCTCTCTTTTAAGAGCTACAGGCTCTGTGTCCCGTCTTATGCGGGATGAAATGCTAAAGCATTAACTCCTATACAAGAGTTTACCCTTTGGGTTTTATTTCAGCCGTAAGAAACCTACGGAAGCTTTCGGCCGGGGATAAACCCCGGCCCTACACATCTGTTTTTCTCGCTCCGTCGCACGTGGTTTTTCTCCCGCAGCGGCGCTCCAAGCTCCCTCAGCAGGATCACCCCTCCGAAGATGACACTGAAATAGGTGGTAAAGAAACGCCAGAGTAAAGCAAAGACCGGTAGAAGATAAGATGGAATTAATCCAGACATCAGGGCAGCCGTACTCGTCTCTGCAATCAGGCTTGCCCCGGGGGTAGGGGTAAAATAGAAGAGGAAGACAAGAATGATCTGGATTGCCACAACTTTTAAGAAATATGGATCAAGATCCATTCCCATGATCAGAACAAAGCCAATAAGGCATTTGTTGAAATAGAGGATAATGGTCAGGATGAGGTTTACCACGAGAAGAAGCTTCTCGCTCCGCCAATAATAACCTATATAAGAACGGTATTGGTGGATGAAATCGTTGGCCCTCTCTGACAGCCTATGAAACCTGTGGCGTTGACTGCTCCACATATCCCCGATCCGCCGAAGGAGTGTGCTGACCACGAGGCCGAACATGAGGGGTCGTATAAGGAAGAGGAGGAGAAGACCTGCGGCAATATAAAAGACTACATAGCTGAAGCTGAGGACAAGTCTGAAAGGCGGGCTGGGCATATAGCCTCGCATAAAGGCCATAGCGCCGATCGCGGCCAACAGCAGTATGAACAGTGTGGCGACAAAATTCACCACACTGACGGATAGTGCCCCTGACACCGGAATACCTGCGCGATGGAGTATATAAAGTTGTGCAACACCACCGCCGGTCTGAAAGGGGGTGACAGCCGCCAGGAAGATATTTGCCAGATTGGCCCGAAAACAGTCCCAGAAACTCGTTCTCTTTGGCTTGTTTGATATCTTGGCGATGAAAATGTGGATTCTCAAGCTTCCGACGGAGAGGTCCACCAGAGTGAGGAGTAAAGCGACCAGGAAATAACCGGCCTTGAACCCACCAATGGCCGCCATTGTCTTGCCGGTTCCCGTCAGATAGAAAACAATGGTAAAACCCACCAATGTAAGGATCAGAAATAGCCTCAGTCCAACTGATATGGAGCTCTTTTGAATGGTGATCGACAATTACCGCAACCTGTCGAGTTAGAAGGTTTCAAGCCAGTTGAAGCTTATCAATTCCTGCGTACGAATCCAGACCATTTCATGGTGAAATATGTGATCACAAAATCCCTGAGCATCTCACCGACGCTCTTCTCCGTATTTGCCCTGAGACTTACGTAACATCCACCACATCGGTTTCGTCTTGTAAACCTCTTAATCAACTCTTGCTGGTTCCTGTAGCCCATCTGATACATAGCGCAAGGAGCTATGGATCCATCCGGATTAATGACCAGATGGCGACGTCCTGACCGACAGTTCGTAATACCATTGTCTTTGAAGAACTTGTAATACCTGTAAAGAACAGACTCCGACGTGATGATCCTTCCGGTCTCCCTCTTAAACTGGACCAGCCTCCGTATAGCCCGGTGTAGCCGCTGTAGGTCTTCCTTGGAGAATATGAAGTGTTCGGGATCCCCTGTTCTCAACCTGGTGTATGCGCTGAAGTTTATTGACACACCCCATTCCGCTGCCTTCTGGGCCAGGGCGTAGAGGTCATCTATGTTTCCCCTTCTGATAACGCTGATGAGAGTTATGTCGTTAAATCCCATAGCTGCTATTTGCGGAATTATCCGGTTAAGATGTTGAAAAAGGCCGGGGATCCTCCGGTTCTCATCATGTCTCTCATCAGGGTAATCCAGAGAGATGGAGAACTGGTCAACCCCCGTTCTTTTCAGCTGAAGGTACCTTTCAGGCGTCAAAAGGGCCCCATTAGAGACGAATACGATGAGTGGGAGGTGATCGAGGTTGCTGAGTGCAGCAACAACATCCAGTACGTCCTCCCTGAGCAATGGCTCTCCCCCTGACACCTGAGCCACGAGGGGGTTCAATTCCCTGCAGATTTCCCTGTATTGCTCGGGAGTGGCAAGGTACTCAACCCTTGCCCCACCTTTGTCACAGTGGCGACAGTTGGCATTACAGGAATGGGTAATCTCAACGGAGACTGCAAGTGGCTTCTGAACAAGGATATTTTTCAGCCCCCTTGCGAACATCCTCAAGGCAGTGGTCGTGCGTACATCTTTGTTCATATCTCACCCACATCAAAAACCTGAATCTGAGATTTCACTAACTTGATAGTGTAGAAATTTCCTTTTTTACCTGCAGATTAACACAGAGTTTCACAGAAAATTCTTTTAAGTCTTTGTAATTTCGTGTTAATCTGTGTAATCTGTGGTCTCATAATTTAAGGCTGCTAAAATTCACCGTATATGGAACTCAACGATATCCCCATCTTTGAGAACATGATCTCTCTCCGCCCTCTGCCCGTCGAATTTATCCGATCCCCATAGCCTGGCATACTTGAGTTTGCTGGCAAAGTCCTTATGGATGGCTATAGCCGCATCCATCACCGTTTCTCCACGCCTAAGGATTATCGGCTCGGTTCGGTCTACTGGTCTACCCGGCGCCTTCGTGTAGATACGAACGATGTCCAGCTCCTTATAAATACGGCGCTTCAGCTCTTCCAGCCCATGACCATTCTTTGCAGAGATGGAGATTACAGGAAACCTATCTGCATAAAGGCCCTTTATCGTTCTGAGACTTTCTTCTGCCCCTTCCATATCGCTTTTATTCCCGACGATTATGGCACTTTTGTGCGTCTTCCCATCATCAGGGACCTCCTCCGGTTGCCTTGAGCTGAGTGCGATGTTCCAACGCCGCAGCCTATCTATAACGGCCTCGACCTGCCCCAGCACATCATCGCTTCCAAGATCCAGGGTAAGCAGGATCAGATCGGAGTTTACAACGACCTGAAGCAGCCTCCACTCTCTGAAATCACCCGTTACAGGAGGTGTATCAACCAGCTGGATCTGGATATCTTCAAAAGGCATCATGCCGACCAGGGGCCTTCGTGTGGTGAAGGGATAAGGGGCAATCTCAGGAGTTGCATTTGTAAGTGCCCCGACGATGCTGGACTTTCCCACATTGGGAGTCCCCACAAGTACGACCTGGCCGGCACCTTCCTTTTCAATGTGGTATAGGTCGGCCCTCTTCCCGGAGGCAGGCCTCCTCTGGCTCTGCCTCTTCAGTTTAGCGATCTTTGCCTTCAGATCCCCCTCGAGCCTCTCCGTCCCCTTATGCTTGGGCATAACGGCGAGCATCTCTTGGAGGATCGCTATCTTCTCCTCGGCGGTCTTGGCAAACCTGTATCTCTTTTCAACCTCAAAGTACTCCGGTGGAAGATTTGCAGGCATAGGTCAAAAAAGCAATGAACCTCCTTCCTCAGTATTATTATAACAACCTGACGCCTCGGGACCCTATCTCAGCAAGACCATCCTCCTTGTGCTGGAAAGGCCTCCCGCCCGGAGGCGGTAGAGGTAGACTCCGGAAGCAACCTCCACCCCCGACTCGTCTTTCGCATTCCATGCGAGCGTGTGATAGCCCGGAGACTGTTCTCCATCAACAAGGGTACGGACCAGACGCCCGTTAACATCGTACACCCTGAGGATGACATGTGTCTCGTCTGATAGCCTGTAGCTTATCACGGTCTGGCTATTGAAGGGATTGGGGTAGTTCTGAAGAAGGACGAACGTGCTCGGGCTGACTGTGTCTACGAAGTGTTGCTCCTCCACTGCAGTAACTATCGGACCGGTGGCTGTGAAGACCACCTCCCTCTCCTCCCCTTCACCAAGGAGTGGATCTCCCTGTTTCCAGACGTACATCAATGCGAAATTCTCTGTCACCACCGCCTCGTATGCATCCGTGTATTCGATCTGTGGATCTTCTGCCCGGAAGTCGAAGAGAATGACCGGGTGTCTATTGCCCCATTTGCCATTAAAACCTGGTGTCCCCTCTTCGTTCATCCTGATCTTCACCGTCACGGTATCCCTCTCTGTCCCAGGACTGACGGTTATCTGTGTTTCATAAAGGGGATCCCTGACCGGGTCCACCCGTACGTCCAGGGCGGGATCACCATAGAGTGCACCTCCGTCCTTATCGAAGCTAAAGATCTCCGCTATACCATTCTCCCTGTCAAAAAGAAGGGCCTGATTGTTGGCAAAGAACGCCTCAGGCCAGGTATAATGGCTCTGGACGAAGAAATAAGCAGGTATCCCACCGAGTTGATAGCTGTGTTCGCCTTCCAGGGTTACATAGCCCGTGAACAGATATGCTCCCCCGCTGTGGATCCATGCAAGAACCATCGAGTTCATGTCGGCAATTCTCCCTATGTAACAGTTGCCCAGCCCAAAATATATCTTGGGATTTGTGGAGTTTACAGGGACGTCCGGCCCTTCATAGGGGTCTCCATAAACCTGTCCTTCCCACGATCTGAAGAAACCCTCCAGTCCAGGATCCGGGTAGTGGAGCTGCCAATTGTCGACGTTAGCGTGGCCACTGGTTATGAAGATGTCGAAGGTGTTTGTATTGAGTTTCTCCACAAGAAACTCAGTCCGATCCGTGGGGCCCGAGATCTCAACTATCTCACTGCCGGATTCCTTCACCCACATTCGGCCGTAATCGGCCTCCGAGGTGGTTATGCCCTGTTTAACGTAGGGGAGCCATCCGGCACCTGTTCCGGCCAAAACGTTCCTCACCCTGAATCCATCGATGCTCACAATCCTGAGGGCATCCTCGGGAGTATAGCCCGTCACAATCCCCCAGATTGCGTCACCGTATGGATCATCGTCCAATTGCCTTGTGAGCCTGCTAACCTTCACCACATACGTGGAGCTTGCCTCCTCCGGCCTGACCACAAAGGCGATATGCGTTGGGGCTATCTGGCGCAACTGGTCCACTACCTCCCCAACGCTTGTGCTGTACGTAACTATTTCGCCATTATGTTTTTGCTGAAGCGCATCGACGACCGCCTTCCACTCCGGGTATTCATCTATTGTCATCTCACGCACCACAATGGCATAGGGGTGGGCATTGGCCAGCCCTGTCCCACTAAAGCCCAGGGCAGAAACCAGAGCGGCGAACAACAAAGTTCTTCTCATGACGCCTCCGTTGTGTTTTATTCAAAATATGACCATCACCTTCAGGTTCTGTCCTTTCCTCTCGTCGGCCTCCCGATAAGCCTCGGGTAAGTGCTCAAACTCGAATCTACGTGTAATAAGTTGAACGGGGTTGATCCTGCCCGTCCTGATGAGGTCTATGGCCAGTTCGAAGTCTTCTCTCATGTACATCAGTGACCCGATCATCTCCAGCTCTCGGTCCTGTAGTAATCCCAGCGAAAGCCTCGGGCGTCCACCCACGACACCAACAACCACAATCCTTGACCCCTTGCGTGCCACCTGGATTGCGGTCTCCAAGGCCTGTTCGGAGCCAACACACTCGATCACCACATCAAGTCCATCCCTGCCGAAAGCACCTTTAATGGAGTCAAACAGGTCTTCCTCTGCAACATTAACGGTATAATCAGCACCAACCCTGCGCGCCGTCTCAAGTCTGAAGTTAACGACGTCCGTGATCATAACCTCCGAGGCTCCCATCCCTTTGGCGGCCTGCATTGTGAGGATACCGATCGGTCCCGCGCCCAGAACGAGAACTCTCCCCCCAGCTTTGAGCCCCGATCTCTTAACAGCATGCACGCCTACCGCAGCCGGTTCCACCATAGCACCCGGCTCGAAAGAGATCTCTGGCGGCAACGGGACTACCTTCTGTTGAGGAACTGCAAAGAAGTTCCTGTGGCAACCGTCGGCCTGAAAGCCCATAACTTTCAAGTTATCGCAGATATTGTATCTCCCATGCCGACAGGGATGGCAGGTACCACATACAAGGGAGGGTTCGATGGTCACCTTTGCACCAGGATTGATGGAATCGACATTCGTCCCCACTGAATCCACGACCCCGGAGAACTCATGCCCCTGAATTATGGGATAGGAGGTGAAGGGGTGCTCCCCCTTCCAAACATGGACGTCAGATCCACAGATCCCGCAGGCCTTCACTTCTATAACCACCTCATCGACCCCAGCCTCTGGCCTGGGAACTTCGTCGAATTGGATCCTTCCCGGCTCAACCATGGTCGCCTGAAGCATCGATGGCTCTCCTTTATTGACGGTCCATTGAGCACAAGGGACTGAACTCATCTAAGTAACACGCGGCCAATCAAATCAGCTCGACCGGTAAAGAAGAGGAAAAGGATAAATAGTGGGGTGAGAAGACGGCCTCTTCACCTGAAGAGCTCCTTTATCTTGCCCCAGGTTGTGAGCTTTATACCTGTTAAGATCTCGCCGTCAATTATACCTCTAATTCGTTCTACAAATGCCTCCAAGGATAGTCTCTGCCACACCACCCCATCGTCCTCTATGGTAAACTTACCCTGGCGCAACCCATAAACTGTGTAGTACCCATCATCCATGGGGTTAAGGAAGAGAAGCACATCCTCTCCCGGGTCAAAGGTCGTCTGATCTTCGGCCCATACCTTGACACCGTCAACTTCGCCCCCAGGGACCTTAACCACCATGGCCTCCGTCGGTGAATTGCCTTTTATCACGTCCCTGATCTCTATATCCACGAAAGTGTAAACACCTCCGGTCTCCTCATCGGAACGGGCCGTGATATCTTTTACCTCCCCGATTATAATATCGCTGGATCCGGTAACAAGTTCCTCAAGGCTCAGCATACTGCGCTTGCCATAGGCAGTGTTGGCAGAGAGCAGCGACGCTAAGCAGAGAACGAGAAGGGGAACCCTGTAGCCAAGATTAACTCCCTTCATTTTCACCACCTCCACACATCAATCTGTTGCAGCGGCATATTTAGCGAATTTTCCACAAAGCGATCTTCATAGACTTCGGTTTTCCAGCCACAACCGCCACTTATAAGAACCCAACACTTTCATGTAATTGGCGCGCTCAAAAGCCGCTGGATCAGCCACCGACTGCTGACTCATGACGCCCTGCATTTGTCGAATGGACTCATATTCATGTGCTTCCATCCAGGAAATCAGGTTAGCAAGCACCGTCACCATGTGCCCAATACCGTGCTTCAAAAGCGCTGAAGTCATCATCGCCACCCGTGCTCCGACCATCATCGCCTTCACCACGTCGTCGGCTGTGTGAACGCCGCCAGTGACCGCCAGATCAGCTCGGACGTTTCCATATAAGATCGCCACCCAGCGCAGACGTAGACGCAGCTCATTTGAAGTGCTAAAGACCAGATTCGGAACTACCTCTATGTTCTCCAGATCGAGGTCCGGCTGGTAGAAGCGATTGAAAAGCACCAGCGCGTTCGCACCTGCTTGATCTAAACAGCGTGCCATACGGGGCATCGAACTGAAGTATGGGCTGAGTTTGACCGCCACCGGTATGCTGGCACTGTCTTTAACATCACGCACCAGATCGACATACATCCGCTCGATCTGCTCGCAGGTCTCATCCATGTCAGTGGGAATGTAGTAGATGTTGAGCTCCAACGCATCGGCTCCGGCCTCTTCGATCGCTTTCGCATACTTGATCCATTTTCCGGTTGAAATGCCGTTAAGGCTACCCATGACGGGGATGTCCACCGTGCTCTTGGCTCGACGGATGTGTTCCAGGTATTCATCTGGACCCAGTTTGTAGCTGCCCAAATCGGGAAAATAGGTGAGGGCCTCGGCAAAGCTCTCCGTGCCTTGCGTGAGATAACGGTCTAACTCTCGGCTTTCGAGCGTGATCTGCTCTTCGAAAAGCGAATGGAGCACAACCGCAGCCGCACCCGCCTCCTCCATCCGGCGGATGTTGTCTACATTTTCGCACAGAGGTGAGGAGGAGGCAACTAACGGATTTTTCAGGTTGAGACCCATATAGTTCGTGGACAGATCGGTCATTCTTCCTCCTCCTTCGTGATGCCATTGACTGGGATAGCCGCCCAGTGCTCATAGAGACGCCATCGCGCCAGCACGTCTTCCTGGGCGAGTTCTAACAGCCGCTTAGCGGCGCCCGGATCGCTGCGGACAAGCATCCTGTAGCGCATCTCGTTGTAGACGTATTTCTCCAACGGCAGGGCTGGCGGTTTGGAATCCAGTTGCAGTGGATTCTTGCCCTCTTTAAGAAGATCGGGGTTATAACGCATTAAAGGCCAGTATCCGGAGAGGACAGCGGCTTTCTGTTGTTCCATACCGTAAACCAGATCATAGCCATGAGCGATACAGTGGCTGTAGGCGATGATAAGGGAAGGCCCCTCATAGGCTTCTGCCTCAAGAAAGGCTCTGACGGTCTGGGCATCATTGGCACCCAAGGCCACACGTGCGACGTAGATGCTTCCGTAGGTCATGGCCATCATCGCCAGGTCTTTCTTAGGCGTCGGTTTGCCGCCAGCGGCGAACTTAGCCACGACACCGCGCGGCGTCGCCTTGGACATCTGTCCGCCTGTGTTGGAATAGACCTCTGTGTCGAGCACCAAAACGTTCACATTGCGCCCCAAAGACAGCACGTGGTCCAATCCTCCGTATCCTATGTCATACGCCCACCCGTCGCCTCCAACGATCCACACGCTCTTCGTGACCAGCACGTCAGCCATGCTGATTAGATCCCTGGCCTCAGGTATGTCCAGCCCTTCCAGCCTTTCCTTAAGCGTTTCCACCCGTTCACGCTGCTGTTGTATGCCGGCTTCGGTGGACTGATCTGCATTGAGCAGTGCCTGCACCAGCTCTTCACCGATCGTTGACGAAAGGTGGACGAGCAATTCCCTCGCGTGTTCCAGTTGTTTATCCAGCGCCAGACGCATTCCAAATCCGAACTCGGCGTTATCCTCGAAGAGTGAATTGGACCATGTCGGACCGCGTCCCTGGCGGTTGAAGGTCCATGGGGTAGTCGGAAGGTTACCGCCGTAAATCGAAGAACATCCGGTCGAGTTGGCGATAATGGCTCGATCGCCGAACAATTGGCTCAGCAATTTGAGATAGGGCGTTTCGCCGCAGCCTGCGCAAGCACCGGAAAATTCAAAAAGCGGCTGAAGCAACTGGATATCCTTTACCATCCTCAAGTTGAGGTTCTTCCGATCCGCCTCCGGCAATTGCAGAAAGAATTTCCAGTTCTTCGACTCCTGCTCTCGAATAGGTGCCTGCGGAGCCATATTGATGGCTTTGAGTCGAGGTTCTTTCCTGTTCTTGGCCGGACAGACCTGCACACACAGGGCACAGCCTGTGCAATCTTCCGGCGAGACCTGGACGGTGAAGCGCATGTCCTGGAATCGACGCCAGCGCGCCGCAATGGATTTGAACTCAGGGGGGGCGTCGGTGAGCAGTTCAGGGTCATAGACTTTGGAGCGAATTACCGCGTGAGGACAGACCGATACACATTTTCCGCACTGTATACATGTGTCCGGGTCCCAGACCGGAATATCCAGAGCGATGTTTCGCTTCTCCCACTGTGTCGTTCCGCTGGGATATGTCCCATCGAACGGCATGGCACTCACCGGTAACGAATCTCCTTCCCCGGCGATCATTTTGGCGGTCACCTTCTGGACGAACTCGGGTGCCTCCGCCGGCACCGGGGGATGGATGTCGAAGGTGCTGGTCACCTCTCTCGGCACCTCTACCTCATGGAGTTGATCCAGCGTGCTATCCACGGCCGCAAAGTTCTTACGGATGACCTCTTCACCACGCTTGCCGTATGTTTTCTCGATCGAACGCTTGATGGCCGAGATGGCCTCTTCGGGCGGCAACACACCGCTAATGGCAAAGAAACAAGTTTGCATGATCGTATTGATGCGAACGCCCATGCCGGTGTCGCGTGCCACCCGATAGGCGTCTATCACAAAGAAGCGCAACTTCTTATTGATGATATGCCCCTGCACCGTGCGCGGGAGATAATCCCACACCTCTTCCGGTCCGTAGGGGCTGTTTAGTAAAAAGGTTGCACCGGGCTCAGCTGCTTTCAGTACATCGAAACGTTCCAGGAACGAGAATTGGTGACAGGCCACAAAGTTCGCCTGGTTGATAAGATATGTTGAGTGGATGGGCTTGGTCCCAAAGCGCAGGTGCGAGGTGGTGACTGAGCCGGCCTTCCTCGAATCGTAGACGAAGTAACCCTGGGCGTAGTTATCCGTCTCCTCGCCTATGATCTTGATGGAGTTTTTGTTGGCACTTACTGTACCGTCGGAGCCCAGGCCGTAGAAGATGGCGCGCACAGCGCCAGGGTGTTCTGTAAAGAAGTTTGGGTCGTACTCCAGACTGGTGTGAGTCACATCGTCGTTGATTCCCACGGTGAAGTGGTTCTTGGGAATATCCTTCGCCATCTCGTCGAAGATCGCCTTAACCATCGCCGGTGTAAACTCTTTCGAGGACAGACCATAGCGTCCGCCTATAATGTGTGGCAAAGATCGGAACGGCGCAATCCCCCTGGACATCGCCTCGTTCACCGCCGTCACCGCGTCCAGATACAACGGCTCGCCAGCGCTACCGGGCTCCTTGGTCCGATCCAGCGTGGCGATCGTCTTGACGCTCTTCGGCAACGCCCCGATGAAATGCTCCACCGAGAAGGGGCGATACAGGCGGACTTTCAGAACGCCCAACTTTTCGCCGCGTTCCACCAGGTATTCCACTGCCTCCTGGGCGGTTTCGGCACCCGATCCCATCAATATGATCACCCGTTCAGCATCCGGCGCCCCGATGTAGTCGAACAGGTGATATCGCCGGCCGGTGACTCGGGCGAACTTGTCCATAACGTTTTGCACAGTAGTCGGACAGGAAAGATAGTATGGGTTGACCGTCTCGCGTGACTGGAAGAAGGCATCCGGGTTCTGCGCGGTGCCTCGGATTACAGGGCGATCCGGCGACAAAGCCCGTTCACGGTGAGCTCGTACCAAATCGTCGTCGATCATGATACGCATGTCATCCAGAGTCAGTTGCTCGACCTTCATGATCTCATGCGATGTACGGAAGCCATCGAAAAAATGCAGGAACGGCACACGCGCCTCCAGGGTGGCCGCATGAGCGATCAGGGCGAAATCCATAGCCTCCTGCACCGAGTTGGAAGCCAGCAGCCCAAACCCGGTGGAACGCGTCGCCATCACATCGCCGTGATCGCAGAAGATGGAGAGGGCGTGAGTCGCAGGGGTCCGCGCTGACACGTGGAACACGGTAGAGGTTAACTCGCCGGCGATCTTATACATGTTGGATATCATCAGGAGCAACCCCTGGGAGGCGGTGAAGGTCGTCGTCAACGCACCCGTTTGCAGGGCACCGTGCACGGCGCCTGCTGCTCCTCCCTCGCTCTGCATTTCCACCACCTGGGGCACGATGCCCCAGACGTTCGGCTTGCCTTCCGCGGCCCATTGGTCCGCAAGCTCTCCCATGGGGGATGAGGGTGTAATCGGATATATGGCGATGACCTCGTTGACATGATAGGCCACGTAGGCCGCCGCCTCATTTCCATCGATTGTTACTCTGGGTCTGATCATGTGCTACGCGTCCGCTTTTACACAACCTTTCAAACCTTTTCTTTTTCGCCTCACATATCAGGCAGACTTCGGGGTTCTCCCTCGTACAAAGATACCCACCGACTCTACATCGCAAGACAGGGAGAAGAAAGTCGGCGATGCCTTTCGGAGAGGACAAGCTAACCTGTAACGGTAAATCATAATATTTCAAGATGACAATCTTACGTCAAAGGGTCAGAGTAATCCTACTCTATTCGTATCCTGTCTCCAGGCCTTATCTGTTCCTGCCCCTCGGCTATCCTGGCCCTGGATAGATGGGCAGCCCTTACGACGACAACCTGCACAACGCCGACCTTCTTCTCAGTCCGGCCCAGCACGACCCCTGTTACGGGATCCCTCAACTCCTCCCCCTCCCTGTAAACGTACAACCTGTCGCCCGGCTTCACCCCATCTTCCGAGCCTATGTTAATGTATACCTGGTCACCATCCACCAATAAAATAGCCGGCTCTGAAATCTTAGGAACGGGAGGGGGGAGAATTATGTTTTCAACACCCTCTTTAAGTTGTTCTAATGCCTGGTCCAGAGCTCGGCCCAGCACCGTTCCCCTGAACTCCTTCGATCCAAAGGCGATCTGATCCAGACCGTAAAACTGGGCGGCCTTCTCGCTCATTTTTCCGAAGAGGGTAAGGCCAAGATCTCTATCGGTGACGTCGCCAAGGCCCTTAATCACACCTACCTCTTTACCATCCACCACCCTCAGCATACGAGCCCTGAGCTCCACAGTGCTTGAATATGATTCATACCCGCCAAACATAGGAATACCCACCCTGAAACGTGAGAGGCTGAACTTATCGATCTCCCCTACGATGAGGACGTCGGCGTTGGCCCTTTCACCCGCCCTTATCAAATTAGCGGCCCGCTCCTTAGCGCTCTCCCTCCTTCGGCCGAACAGTAGACTCAAAGGCCAGATATAAGTCCTGCGTTTCTCTGTTGATCTTCCCCACTCCAATTCTTTCAAGAGGCTCTCTATGGGAATAATCTGATAAAACGGGTTTTCGGCC
>DTYK01000038.1 GCA_012961925.1 Candidatus Latescibacterota bacterium | reverse complement strand
CCTCGGTATAAAGGGGGTAGAATCCGTCAGCATTATACAGGTCTATATGATCGAAGGACATATTAAAGAACCTCAGATCAGGCAGATATGCGAAAGCCTCCTTGCCGACGGCGTAACCCAGGAATACACCTATAGCAACGAGGGGCTGGTAGATCAGCCCCAGTACCCCCTCGCGCCCCCACCCTTCTCCTCACATTCCACTGTTTCGCATGGCCCACGGGTTATTGAGGTCGCCTATAATCCCGGCGTTATGGACCCTGTCGAGGAGAGCGTAAAGAAGGGAATCAGAGACCTCGGCATTGCGGAGATCCATTCGGTCAAAACTGCCAGGAAATATCTGATCTCCGGGGCTGTATCCGATCAGGAGCTGGAGACTATATGCGATAAACTCCTCGTCAACAAGCTCATCCAACACGTTGTAACAGAAGAAACCCGGCCCATATCCAGAGGATACGACTTCAATCTGGTGCATGTGGATATCCTCGGTGCCGACGAGGCGGAACTGATGAGGATAAGCACGGATGGACAATTGTTCCTCAACATCAAGGAGATGCTGGAGATAAAGAGGTACTTCACCGGGCTGGGAAGGAATCCCACGGACGTTGAGCTGGAGACACTGGCACAGACCTGGTCGGAGCACTGTGTGCATAAGACATTCAAGGGCCTTATCGAATACAAGGGAAGGGTGATCGACAACCTGATGAAATCCACCATCTTCAGGGTTACAGAGGAACTTGAGAAGCCCTGGTGCGTCTCTGTCTTCAAGGATAATGCTGGGATCATCAGGTTCGATGATAATTATAACGTCTGTTTCAAGGTTGAAACCCACAATCATCCTTCGGCCTTAGAACCATACGGTGGGGCAGGCACAGGGATAGGTGGCGTGATCAGGGATCTTCTGGGAACCGGGTTGGGCGCCAAACCGATCTTGAACACGGATGTCTTCTGCTTTGCCCCCCCTGACCTTCCCTACGACAAGCTTCCAAAAGGTATGCTACACCCAAAGAGAATTATGAAGGGAGTAGTGGCAGGTGTGAGGGATTATGGGAATAGAATGGGCATCCCTACATCAAACGGGGCCGTCATCTTCGACGAGCGATATGTTGGAAATCCACTCGTCTACTGCGGCACCGTCGGGGTCATACCGAAGGACAAGTGCGACAAAGAGGTACGCCCGGGGGACCTCATCGTGCTCGTCGGAGGCAGAACTGGCAGGGACGGTATCCATGGTGCCACTTTCTCCTCGGCCGAATTAACGGAGGAATCGGAGGCCATATCCAGCGGTGCAGTACAGATAGGTAACCCTATAGCGGAGAAGAAGATGGCCGACACCTTGCTTCAGGCAAGGGACAGAGGTCTCTACCATGCGATCACAGATTGCGGTGGCGGCGGGCTCTCCTCGGCCGTTGGAGAAATGGGGAGGGATACAGGTGCCAAAGTCGACCTCGATAAAGTACCGCTCAAGTACGAAGGGTTGACGTACACGGAGATATGGATATCCGAGTCGCAGGAGAGGATGATATTGTCCGTCCCCAGAGGGAACATCAGGCAATTGCTGGATCTTTTTGAGAGGGAAGATGTGGAGGCGACCGTGATCGGAGAGTTCACGGACCAGGGGCGACTTCATCTGATGTACAAAGGGCAGACGGTCGCCGACCTCGACATGAATTTCTTGCATCACGGGTTACCAAGGGTTGAGAAGAAGGCGACCTGGAGAAAACCCCGCTTCAATGAACCCTCCCTTCCTGACCCCGAGGATCTAACTCCCTGGTTGTCCAAGGTGCTCTCCTCCTGGACCATATGTAGCAAGGAGTGGATCATAAGGCAATACGACCATGAAGTTCAGGGTGGCAGCGTCATGAAACCACTGGTTGGGAGCAATAACGACGGTCCGGGCGATGCCTGCATCGTAAGACCATTCCTTGATTCCAACAAGGGCATAATCGTCTCCAACGGAATCAATCCCAGATACGGCCTGATCGACCCTTACTGGATGGCAGCTTCTGCTATAGACGAGGCGCT
>DTYK01000037.1 GCA_012961925.1 Candidatus Latescibacterota bacterium | reverse complement strand
TACCCCGGGATGTCAAGATGGGTCTGGCGGAGTATATAGTAGACGGGTCGTTCTTCCCTTTTGATCAGTTCCCTTTCGGCCCGGAGGCGTGTCCTCTCCATCCGATAACGAGGCATCTTATAGAATGCCTCGCCATAAAAGTCGTTCACCATCGATCCGGATCGGCTGTAAGTCGAGACATCCGGCCTGAGTTTCTCGATCTGCTGAAGGTACGGGAGAATAAATGTGGCATCGTCTCCTTCCGTAAAGAGCACAGCGTTGGGTTTCAAGGACCTTAGTATGTCCACACCGTAGTTGTAAGGGATGAAATTGCTGCTGAGGTCATTTTTGTACAAATTTGACCTCGCCACCCAGACAGGGAGCAACACAAAGAGTATTGACAGGAGGATAGGGTGAGTCTTACGTGAAAGCTTGTCGTGCAGGAACTCAAGTCCATACCCCATCCAGATGGAATAGACGAAGAAGGACGGGATCAGGAAAACGGCCACATCCTTCACGCCATAATTTATCCCATAGAAGATGTTTGCCACAAAGCCGAGGAGAAGCAATCCAAAGATCCCTCTATCGCGTCTGAAATTAAGGGCAATCCCGAGTACAGGTATCCATAAAAGAAAGGGGGTGAACTGGTTTGAGAGCAGTCTACCATATTCCATTAGGTTTTTTAGCACCTCCTCGACAGGTAGGCTGAACAACAAGTTGCGGTATTGCCTGCCTGTGATATGGCCTATGAAGTCAGAAAGCGTGTCTATATTGGCCCACCTGAACGGCGGTCTCAGAGAGGCCCGTATGGGAAGAATCAGATAGGGACTTGCTCCAAGAACAAAGAGAGAGGCGAGGATCGATATCCTTCTCAAACTTCTGAACACCTGCTTTGTAGCCATAAGAAGGAAGAGGAACAGGGCAGGGAGAAGGAGCAGCACGGTGAGATGGTGTGCAACGGCCAGCCCGTAGAGGAAGGCGAACAACATGGCGTATCGAAAATCCCGGCTCTCTCTTAAGAGGATTAGCACCAGAAACAGAGAGGCTATGAAGAAGATGTTGAGTGAGTACACCTCGGCGATTACTGCTTGCGACCAGAAGGTGAGGGAGAAGGCCAGGATCAGGCTCGAGACCAAAGCTGTTAGCCTGGAATTCAGGATCTTGAAGAGCAAATAGTAGAGTACCATCACGGCAGAGGAGGCAAAGATGGCAGAAACCATGTTCAACCTGTATGCCACGCTGCCCACAGGGAGGATCAGCGAAAGTACCCTTCCTATTATGGTGTAGAGCGGATAACCTGTGGGATGAGCGATGCCTAAGGTATGGACAGCGGTAATGAGCTCACCGCTCCCGACGACATAGACGGTGGGGCAGAGCGTCTTCAGATAGACAACAAAAGAGACGGCGAATATCAAAATGCACGAAAGGACTTCTACGATCGATCGTGGGTTTCCTCTTTCATCCAGCATAACATGTATGATGCAACGGATATTAAAATTATATCCCATATTTTAGGGATCTTTAGCCTCGATTCATAACCCGAGAGCTTAAATTTATGCCAGGCTTCGAATCAACAAATAACGAATCGTGGGCTCCGCTATGATGGAAGTCGATTTTGCCGACCTGGTTCAGGAGAAGGAGCGTAGCAACCCACCAACGAGCTCGCCGGCCTTATAGGAACTTCTCACGAATGGGGCTGAGGCAACCCGTGAAAACCCCATATCATGAGCGGTTCTTTTAAATCGTTCGAACCTTTCCGGGGAAACGTACTCTTCGACCTCTACATGCATCCTGCTCGGCCTCAGATACTGCCCGATCGTGAGGCAATCACATCCCACCTTTCGGAGATCCGTCATCACCTCGATGACCTCTTCTTCGCTCTCGCCCAGACCAAGCATGATCCCGGACTTGGTGAGGACCGCTGGGTTGGTCAACTTCACGAATTTGAGCAGTTCGAGAGAACGATGGTAATCTGCCTGGGGCCTTATGGAATTGTACAGGGAGGGAACGGTCTCCAGATTATGCCCGATAACCTCTGGCCTCGCCTCAATGACCAAAAGCAGAGCCTCCGTAGAGCCCTGGAAGTCAGGGATGAGTGTCTCGATGCTCACCCCGGGATTAAGGGAACGGACCTGGTGAATGGTTCTGGCAAACTGGAGGGCCCCTCCATCTGGAAGGTCGTCGCGCGTCACGGATGTGATCACCACGTGTCGAAGGCCAAGACTATGAACGGCCCTGGCTATGCGGAGAGGTTCTCCTGGATCAATTGGGAGGGGGAAACCATTTCCCACCGCACAAAATGAGCAGTCGCGAGTACATACGTCCCCTAAGATCATGAAGGTGGCGGTACCCTCGCCAAAGCATTCGGGCCTGTTAGGACATCCTGCGCTCTCGCAGACGGTGTTGAGGTTCAGCCCCTTCAGTAGAGTCTCTGTAGCTTTGAAACGCCCTGTAAAATTGACCCTCTTCGTTAACCACTTGGGGAACATCATAAGAACTACCCGAAACTCCGTCGTTTAGCTCAGAAGGTAAACACCGTATCAAAGCACTTGATCATTCGGGAACGAAGCTCGTCCATATCGACCCCCTCGCCCAGAATCCGGGAGATGGATGTAACCTTCACCCCTTCCAGGCCGCATGGACGGATGAGGGAAAAATAGGAGATATCGTTGTTCACGTTGAGGGCAACCCCATGGTAGGTAACCCAGTTCCTCACCCCGATCCCGATTGAGGCGATCTTCTCCCTCCCCTGGATCCAGATGCCGGTCTGTCCGGTGACCCTCATCCCCTGAAGGCCGTAGGTGGTTAACAGCCGAATAATCGCTTCTTCGAGGTTCCGAAGATACCTGTGCAGGTCCTTGCCCCGTCTGCGGAGATCCATGATGGGGTAGCAGACAAGCTGACCGGGTGAGTGGACGGTAACATCACCACCACGGTCCACCTCCAGGACCTTTATCCCTCTGGACCGGAGGATTGCTGGCGAAACCAGTATGTTATCCCTTTTCGCCCTTCTTCCGAGGGTGATCACAGGGTTATGTTCCAACAAGAGTATGGTATCACCCATCTCATCCCTCAGTCGCCTGGCCAGCAACTGCTGCTGTAAGGAATACGCCTCCTGGTAGTCCACCAACCCCAGATTGATTACCTCATACATCATCGTTCGGAGTTAATGCTTCAGCATTCCATCCCGGGCATGATGGGCCACTGAACCTGTAGATCTGGGGATGAAAGCCTCTGGCTTTGGGTTGCCTTTTCTTTCATCTCTTCGGCAGATCTGTGGCCATCTTACGGACGTCCTGCACAGCGTGATATATGGCCTCTGATAGGGTGGGATGAGCATGACTTATGCGGTTGAACTCCTCAAGGGTGGATTCCAAACCCAGAGCGATACAGGCCTCACCGATAAGTTCAGTGGCCTCGGGGCCGATAATATGGACTCCGAGGATCTCATCCGTATTTCTGTCGGCCACGACCTTCACCAACCCTTCACCCTCACCAAGGAGAAGGGCCTTACCGCTTGCTGAGAAAGGAAACCTCCCTGTCACGGCCTCATAGCCCTGCTGTTGGGCCTCCTGCTGGGTTAAACCGACACTTGCGACCTCAGGTATCGTATAGACACAATTGGGAATGACCCGATAATCAATCATCGCCTCCCTGCCCATTGCGTTCTCTGCAGCCACAATGCCTTCGGCAGAGGCAACGTGGGCGAGCAGTGGAGCACCGACAACATCACCGACGGCATATATGCCCGGGATGTTCGTCTCCATCCTCCGGTCAACCCTTATCCTCCCGTCCTCCACCCTTACGACTACGTTCTCAAGGGCCATCCCGTTCAGGTAAGGCTGTCTGCCCACTGCCACCAGTATCTTAGAGGCAGAACCGATGGGCCCGGATTCTGCGTTACCCTGAGCGTCGATTATCTCTACTTCCGACGGGCTGGATCTCTCCTTTGCCGGAACAACCCTGGCGCCCGTCCTTATCCTTATCCCCTCTCTGACAAGTGTCTTTTTTAGAAGCTCCGAAATCTCCACATCCTCGGCCGGAATAATCCTGGGAAGCATCTCCACCACTGTCACTTCACTCCCCAGGGCATTGAAGATAGAGGCAAACTCAAGCCCTATAGCACCCCCGCCTATGATCAAAAGGGATGGAGGAATCTCGGTCAGCTCCAGGATCTCATTGGAGCTTATCACCTTTTCAACATCGAAGCCGATCTCGGGAATTGAGGCGGAGACAGATCCTGTGGCTATGATCACCCGTCTGGCCCTTATCAATGACCTCTGGCCCTCCTTAATCACCTCCAGCATAAACGATCCGGCTTTCGAAGCCTGACCTACCGTTGCCCTTTCACCCCTAAGGTCCTGGGGGATGAACCTCCCTTCCCCCGGAAGCAGATCGATGTCGTAGCTTTTGAACAGGTGTCCTATACCCCTTCTCAGCCGCTCGACAACTGAATCTTTGTGCTGCTGGAGCTTTATGAAATCAAACTCGATCCCTGTAGGTTTTATACCAAAGTCTTCGCCCCTCTTGACTTTTCTGAGCAGGCCTGCACCGGCAATCAGAGCCTTGGTGGGTATGCACCCTTTATTGGTGCACGTTCCTCCCAACTGATTCTTTTCGATGACGGCCACCTTACCGCCGAG
Source organism: Candidatus Latescibacterota bacterium (assembly GCA_012961925.1). Lineage (GTDB taxonomy): Bacteria > Latescibacterota > MVCY01 > MVCY01 > DTYK01 > DTYK01. Next base: position 1,801 of record DTYK01000037.1, on the reverse strand, counting down.
TTGTGCTGCACGGATGGCTGCGGTGTAACCGCCCGGGCCCGAGCCTATCACAACGACGTCATAGGGTCTCTTTACCTCAGTCACCTCTCTGTTCTCTCCATTATTAAAAGGTAGGGCCTTTCGAGTAGTTCCTTTATGCGGCTGAGGAACCCTGCTCCGTAGGCCCCGTCTATAACCCTGTGGTCAAGGGATAAGCTGGCGTTCATCATGCTGCGGATCCCTATTGCTCCGTCCGTCACGGCAGCGGTCTCCCGGATCCTGCCTACGGCCAGAATCCCCACCTGAGGCGGATTAATTATGGCTATGAAGGAGTCCACACCGAAGGGCCCTAAGTTTGAGATCGTGAACGTACCGCCGGAGATGTCTTCGGGTGTCAGTTTGTTATCCTTTGCCCTGGACGCCAACCTTGTCCTCTCGCCTGCGATCTGTGCAAGAGACCTTTTGTTCGCCTCTTTTATGACCGGGGCGACCAGGCCCTGGTCGAGGGCCACCGCGATGCATATATTGATGGACTTGAAGGAGCTTATCTTCTCGTCTTCGAAGGTGGAGTTCATCAAAGGGAACTCTTTTAGTGCCAGGGCTGTTGCCTTGATTATGAGGTCGGTATATGAGAGGCGTACCTGGCTGGTCTTTTCGATCTCCTCAAGGAGGTTCTGACGGAGTTTAACCGCCTCGGACATATCGATCTCCATCTGGAGGTAGTAATGGGGGGCCTCCCTTTTGCTCTGTGAAAGACGTCTGGCGATGGTCTTCCGCATCCCCGTGAGAGGGAGGGCCTCCGGATGAGCCTGAGCGACCGTCGGCTGGAAGTTCTCCACATCGGCCCTGGTGATCCTTCCCCCTGGGCCGGTCCCTTTCACCTGGGTGAGATCTATACCTCTCTCCTGGGCAAGCCTCCTGGCTAGGGGCGACGCCTTGATCTTCCGTTCCTGTGGAGCCATACGAGGCTCTTTGGCCGAAGGAACTTCTTCTACACCTGCTCTGGCCGGCTGAGGCACTGCCTCTACTTCCGCTTCCTCCGCGGGCAACTCCTCTTCCACCGAGTCGGCTATATAGCCTATAACTCTGGTTACGGCGACTGTATCTCCTCCTTTAAACAGGATCTTCCGCAGGAATCCGCTTGCCGGCGACTCCACCTCGAAATTGGCCTTATCGGTCGTCACCTCGAACAGCGGTTCCCCCTTCTCCACCTTCTCCCCCTCTCTCTTGAGCCACCTGCTGATCTCGCCTTCCTCCATCGTCTCCCCGAGTTTGGGCATTATGATACGAGTAACCATTTCTCCCTCGCTCTCTAAGGTATTTGTGGTTTTAAAAACTTATCAGCATTGTTATCCAGCGATATGGTGAAGTTCGAACTGGTCGGGTCGAGATTGATGCAGGTTTTAGAACCCGGGAGCGATCCGGCTAATGCCTCCCATCCGGTCAAAATCCTCATCGTAACTGTAGATTTCTTTAATCCCCTGTCTCTTCATAAAACAGGCGTTGAAGGCATCAGCAAAAGAGATGTTCTTTTTAAGATAGAGTCCTAAGGCTGATTCAAATACATCCTTAAGATCCACCTTTAAGCCTCTCAGGTCTAAAATTGGCTGAACAAGGCTCTTGATCTCCACCCGGAGGACCTGGTAGTAAGTTTCCAAAGTGAAGACTATCTCGAAGATTACTAAAGGGCTGGTGATAACCTTCTCTTCGTTCCTCTCCACCTTTTTCAGTAATTTTAAAACCTGCTCAGCCTTCTGAGGACCGTCTTTGGTGAAGTAACGGAGTAAGTTTCAAAATTTCCCTTATCCTTTTGGGTAAGGTG
>DTYK01000036.1 GCA_012961925.1 Candidatus Latescibacterota bacterium | reverse complement strand
TCTTAAACTGTGCTCCACTTATAAATGTGTTCCGAAGAGGCGGCCACCGATCACCATGAAGTCTATGTTGGGCAGAAAATCCGTGACTCGGGCCGAATGGGCAGCATCCTTGCGCATAAACGGCCTGCGCATCCCCGTATAGGGATCGAGGATGTTAGGACAACCGATTTGGGAACCAAAGTAGCTACGTCTACCTTCCAAGACCATAGCCAAGGCACCCTTGCGATTAGCCACCGAGATACTCTTGGGGGCCACGTCAATGGACTCCTGTACCAGTTGAAAGGGAATCCTCACCCTGCCACTGCCATCCTGAGAGCAGCCTGCCCGCATCAACATGCGAACAGCCTGAGGATGATCAATCTCTACACCCGTGCGCTCAAGGATGTCAATGGCAGCAGTAACTATTTTCCTGACCTCTGTCCGGGAAAGTATGTTGAACTTCAAGGTAAGACATCTCCTCCAAAGGCCAGTGACCGTGACGCTCCAGTCCCCAGCGGAATCCTTCCTCTGTGAACCAGTCTTCCGCACGCATTCCGGTACAACTGGCATAGTAGTTATACAGAAAATGAGAAATCAGAGCTCTCGTCATGCAAGGAAGCTTGATTCTCCTCACTAATTGACTCGCATGGGATTATTACTCAGCATATTCTGGTTTCATCGCCGGGTAATCCATCGGTGGACTGAACACATCAATCACGATGGAGTCCTCCAAGAATCGGGTGCCGTGTTTCACATTGGGCGCAAAGGCGAAGAACATCCCTTGTTCAAAGATATGTTTCTCGCCCTCTTCTCCCATACTGAACTCCACCTTACCCTTGATGATATAGGCCATCTGCTCCTGAGGGTGTTGATGAGCAGGAAAAACCAAGCCTGCCTTTAACTGGTACAGACAAATAGTCAGGTTCTTGCCCGTTAACACCTTGCGCTTGACCCCTTCAAAGGGCTCCTCCCACTCCATGTCAGCGGTGTCGATAAACAGAAACCCGTTCATTGAGTACCTCCTGTGTGTTTGAGTACCGAATCTCAGATACGGTTGTTTGTTGAAGAGTTGATATTATCTATTTGATCCATCGCCTGCCGAGCCCCTCAGCAAAATCAGCCCAACTATCGATCCCCAGCTTCTCCTCCACCTGAGAAAAACTGTCTACGCTTTGCAGGTTACGAGCGACAATATATAATAGTTCACCGCGCTGTGTAATCTGCCTCCAGTGGACAATGGTTCCTCTCGATAGACAACAAAGCCATCCTTGCCAAGCCGTGCAGCAGAAAGCTCGGTCCCATCTGCGATTCATACCAGTCTATGCCGGCCGCACCACGCGGAAGATCGCCGTCCAGATAGATACGGATCAGCTTCCCCGCCAGTCTCCATCCTCCATCTATCCAAAGAGCCTCACCGGTGAGGTCATACAGGTCTGCCAAAAGACTAAGGCCCAGCCCGGAGTCCATTGCAGGTACGGCGACATTGGGTGGAAACGGTTCCCTCAAGTAACAATGCCCCACGGACTCGGACCACCGCAACAATCCTTCATCACCCGTCATGCGGTAGGCACAAAGGGCTGTTAAAGCTACATAAGACGCCGGCCATAGACCGTACTTGCTGCCCCAAATGGGCATCGCATCCACGAGTGTATGGGTGTCCCGCTTGCAGGCCAACACAAAGATTCCCTTTTCGAGGTCGTGCGGAGCCACCAGGAAGCCGTTGATGTATACGGTAGCCCGTTGGCGCATCTTTGCCGCCAACTCCGGCTGTTTTTCATCGAGCAACATCGCGGATTCCAGCAAACTGGTGGCTAACGATAGGGTCTGACCGGGGGCGTTCACGTTGTAAAAACGATCCTCATCCTCGGGCGACCGGCTCTCGATCAGCAACAAGCCCTCCCCGTCGCGCTTGGGCCACCAGTAGTCCACCATACGGTGAATCTGCTGCAGGAAATCAGTGCGTCCGCTCTTTATGTAGGCAAAGGACCAATCCAAGATGTAGAAGCCGCCGTGGCGCGGAAAATCGCAGGAACGGTCGCCTCGATCAGGACGAGTTTCGGCCTCGATATGGGCATGGCGTGAATACTCCAGAGGCTCCCCGTCCTTCCAGTGATAGTCCAATCCCTCTGCGAAGCGCTCCACGCACCCGGGGTTATATTCGTACAGTTTCTCCCACACCCAGACCGGCGCCTGACGCAAGTGGTCGTGGATGGCACCACCTCTCGAGGATGGATTACTCAGAAGCGCACCATTGCCAATTTTGTCCTCGATCAAATGCCAAAACGCGTGTTCCCCCCAAGGGAAGAGACCTGTAACGGTGTCGGTACAATGTATGGCAAAGCGGCGTATATACCGGTCCGCCGCCCTGGCGTACTCCTCACGATCAAGTGCTTTGCTCAAGGCGTACATCGTCTTCAGGACGGCCTGGTCATGGATCAGATTGCTGCCTTGATGAGAGCGATCCCCATTACGTTGACCGTCTATGGCCGACGGCAGCTCCGGGAGCATCTCATGCGTCGTCAGATCGAGTAGAGAAGGAAAAAGCCCTTCATGCCTTTCACTCGCATTTACAAGGATATCAATGGATCGGCACACCTTCTCCAAAACGTCTTCGGGTTTCATATTCGATTCTCCTGCCTTTAAAGGCTAAAATCCCTTACTCCAAACTATAACTCCACAGGCCCTTCGGACACTCCCCCAAATCCCCAACCTACCTTCAAAATCCCCTGCACTATATTCCAAAATCCCTAATGTTCTCCCGAGTAGGCAATCTCACCTCACTTGTTTATGCTGCCGGTTTGTTTATCTAGCCTCGCTTCATAAGGCAAGATCTTAAAATTTGTGTCAAATTTTTGAAAGCTTCGGGCTGTACTTATCTTCCGCATCCTTTTCTTCGTACTT
>DTYK01000035.1 GCA_012961925.1 Candidatus Latescibacterota bacterium | reverse complement strand
GGCATAACCGACCTGACAACCCCTTTATAGATGTTTCCAACCATCCTCTCATGTTCGGGGCGTTCCACAAGAATCTCCATCACCTGGCCATCTTCAAGGATGGCTATTCTGGTCTCGTGAATACCTACATTAATCACTATCTCTGTACGCAAATTAGATCACTTCCATCGGTGTTAAAAGTTTTCCATTTCTATCAATCCACAGGGCTGTTCGTTTAATCCTTAAGGTAAGTAGGTCTTCGAGGGGCCATCCGAGCAGATGTCCGAGTACCTCCAGGGGACGGGCTACGTCAGGCCCCCCTATGGCGAGTCTCATCCTGATCCGGGAACCATCAGGTTCCGGACATGATAAATCTTTCACTGCAGGTCTGATGTTCACCGCCTTCTCTCCCCGTTGAACGACCAATTCCTTAGCCTCTAAGACCCTGCGGATTGAACTGCTTAAATCATTATTTGTTTTGATCCTGGTACTGTATTCCGCCACGTTGATAACAGAATCGAGCGATTCTGCCTTGCCGAACATGGGTTTCTCGTCAAGGATCCTGATGCCGGAGGGGAGAACCAGGTTCAGCACCTCCTTCACGCCGATTGAGTGAGGTATAGCAAACTGAAGGTCGAGGTACTCCCTCTCACCCTCCATCCCCAGGGCCAGAGGTGGGCCGAAGGATATCTTGGGATGGGGATGAAAACCCTCTGAATAAGCGATGGGCAACCCAGCCCTCCTCACACTCCTCTGGAAGACCCTGATCAGATCCAGGTGGCTTATAAACCTTACCTCCGCCCCTTTGGTGTACTCGAGCCTCACCATGTTTCTTGGAGGAGCGGGAGGCCTTGTTTTTCTTATGCGACGCCCATAATGGGTCACCGTATTGGCGGAGGTACTGGCTGAAGGCGAGCTTGAAATGAGGACTTTCTTACTTCTCTTCTCATCGCCGAGCCCACAATTAGCACATCCTGAACGGCAATCGACCGTTGGGATGGCTTCTGATGCCCTCAGCCTCTCCATCTTCAGAAACTCCTTGCTCACACCTGGGAAGATATGATCCCAGGGGAGGGGTGATTCGCAATCCCTGGCACGGGTTTCCTCCCACGGATCAACGGACGAGCTTGCAAAGGCTTCCAACCAGAGATCGAATTTGAAGAGATCGCTCCAGCTATCAAACCTGGCACCTTTGCTCCAGGCATCGAATAGCACCCTGGAGAGCCTTCTGTCGCCCCTGGCAAAGATCGTCTCTATGAAGGAGACCTCAGGTTGCCTCCATCTCAACCGGACGGACCTTGATGTCAGCCTCTCTTTTAGATAGCGTGACTTCTCCCTCAGGCTTTCGAGATCGTCCTGTGCCTCCCACTGGAAAGGGGTGTGTGGCTTAGGGGAAAAGGGTGAGATGCTGAGGTTCACTCTCTTCCTACCCCCGCTCTTCCCGCCGATAGAGGCCACTCTCCTGACAAGATCTACCATCCCGTCCAGATCCTGTTGAGTTTCAGTCGGAAGACCTATCATAAAATAGAGCTTGACCGACTTCCAACCGGAGGCATATGCGATCTGAAGGGTTTTTAACATATCCTCCTCATCAAGGTTCTTGTTAATCACATCCCTCAGCCTCCGGGTGCCTGCCTCAGGAGCAAAGGTGAGGCCCGTTTTCCTCACATTTCCCGCCGATCTTGCCAGTTCAAAGGAGAAATTATCCATGCGCATTGAAGGGAGGGAGAGGGCTATCTTCTTAGGGGACAGGATCGGATCAAGACGGGAGATCAGCTCCTGGAGTCCTCCGTAGTCAGACGTCGAAAGCGAGACAAGCGAAACTTCATCCCAACCTGATGCAGTTAATCCCTCCTCTATCTGATCTATCAGGTCCTGCACAGATCTCTCTCTGACCGGACGGTATATCATTCCAGCACGGCAGAAGCGACACCCACGAGTGCATCCGCGCATAACCTCAACGGAGAACCTGTCATGTGTGATCTCTGTGAGGGGGACCAGAGGTCTTGGTGGATAATTCTCAGGCTTGAGCTCGGCCACCCTTGATTCGATGGATTTCGGAAGGCCTTCATTATCAGGGGCAATCCCGGCGAAGTTTCCGTTCCGGTCATACTTCACAGAATAAAGGGATGGCACGTATACCCCCTTGACCTTTGCCAGCGCCTTCAACCGCTCAGTTCTTCTCTCCCCCCGGCTTTCCTTAACCACCCCTACGATCTCGCCGATGACCTCCTCTCCATCACCGATCACGAAGGCATCGAAGAAGTCGGACAAAGGCTCTGGGTTAAAGGCACAGGGCCCTCCCCCTAAGATAAGAGGGTCGTTCCTCCCCCTCTCCGCCGAGTAAAGAGGAACTCCCGCCAAGTCCAGCATAGTCAGTACATTGGTGAAATTCAACTCATATTGAAGGGTGAACCCTATGAGATCAAAACACCGGAGGGGAAGGTGCGACTCAAGGGAAGAGAGGGGGATGTTCTCTGCCCTCAACTGCCGTTCCATATCGGGCCAAGGAGCGAAGACACGTTCGGCAACCGTATCCTCTCTTTTGTTGAGTATATGGTACAGGATTCCGAATCCCAGGTATGACTGGCCGATCTCATAGACGTCCGGGTAGGCCAATGCAATCTTCACATCGACCGAGCGGTGGTCTTTTCGGATCAGGTTGAGCTCATTGCCCACATACCTGTTTGGTTTTGATACAAGAGGCAGAATCCTTTCTAAGCTGTTTTCCATGTCCATAGTCTGATACGTTCGGCCTATACTCCGGTGACCCGCTTCTTCCGGCCGTGATCTACACGCTCGGGTGACAGAGAAAATGAACGGGATATCGTCTCGTTGCCCTTTTTCAACGCTTTGATGTTAAGGTCCAGAAGGCCCCGTCGCCTCTGCGGAAGGACGGCCTCGATGCTTCGGACCAGGGTTGGGAGTGTGACAATCCCTGTTGCACCTGCCAAAGCGCCGAGCATCACCATGTTGGCAACCCTCAGGTTCCCCAGATCCCCGGCCATCCGGGTGGCCTCAACCTCGAACAACTCAACGTCGTCCCGGGTCGGCGAACCCGCGACCAGGGATCTATTAATGAAGATGCCTCCTTTTTCAGTCACCCGAGATTCGAATTCTCTGAAGGAGGGTTCGTTCATGGCAATAAGGATATCAGGGGTGCTGATCACCGGGGTTGCGATCTCCTCGGAAGAGATGATAACGGAGCAGTTTGCGGTACCTCCGCGCATGGAGGGTCCATAGGACGGGAAGAAGGTCACTTCTTTACCCTCGGCCATGCCGGCATGGGCCAGAACCATCCCCATCAGCACAATCCCCTGTCCGCCATGTCCAGCTATGATCAGTTTGGTTTCCATCTCTATAATATAGTGAAGGATACCAGGCACATCTCATGGTTTACGCCCGTTCGGGCTTTTCAACTCTGCCAGAGGGAAGTAGGTCATCATCTCCTCTTCGATCCATTTCATCGCCTCCACTGGAGTGAGCCCCCAGTTTGTCGGACAGGGTGAGAGAACTTCGACCATGGAGAAGCCCAACCCTTCCATCTGCACCTCGATGGCCTTGCGGATTGCCTTCTTCGTCTTTCGGACGTTCCGGGGAGAGGATACAGTCGTCCGGGCAAGGTAGGCCGTTCCGTCCACGGTTGCCAAAAGTTCACACAAACGGATAGGATAGCCATCCCTTTTTGAATCTCTCCCCATAGGGGTTGTTGTTGTCTTCTGTCCGATCAGGGTTGTGGGAGCCATCTGTCCCCCGGTCATCCCATAGACGGCATTGTTCACAAATATCATAGTGATGTTCTCACCCCTGTTGGCGGCGTGAATCACCTCTGCTATCCCGATGGCCGTCAGTCCGCCATCTCCTTCATATCCTATTATGATATGATCTGGCAACACACGCTTCAGACCTGTCGCTACAGCCGGGGTCCTCCCATGGGCCGGCTGTACCATGTCGAAATTAAAATATTGATCGAGATAGACAGCGCAACCGACGGGAGAAAGCCCAATGGTCCTTGTACGGATGCCCATCTCATCAACCACTTCAGCGATAACCCGCTGGATTATACCATGACCACAGCCTGGACAGTATTCTGTCCGCACGTCCCTGAAACTTTCAGGTCTCCGAAACACCCTTCCCATCTTTCCCCCGTAAGAACCACGTTTCATTTGAAGACATCGGCGACCTGAAGGTCACCGTCCCAAAGGGTCAGGGGGGAATGGATTGCCCTTCCCGCGCAAGACTCCCTGATGGATTAAGATTGATAAGAGAGAGGGGCTCTGCTCCTGTAGGGGTTATAAAAGGCGTTCAACCCTCTTTAGGACCTCTTCGCAGGTTGGTATACCTCCCCCTGTACGTGCATAAAGATGGACCTCGCATCTCCCATTCACAGCCAATCTCACATCCTCGACCATCTGCCCCAGACTCATCTCCACGACCAGAATGCACCTGACCCTCTCAACGAGCCTGCTTATCATAATTGAGGGGAAAGGCCAGAGCGTTATCGGTCTAAACAGTCCAATCTTCAACCCACGAGCACGCCCCTGTATCACCGCCCCCCTGGCCACTCTGGCACTCATTCCATACGCAACTATGGCAATATCGGCATCATCAAGCAGAAGTCCTTCCCAACGCACTTCGTCCTTTTGTATGCTGTCGTATTTCCTCTGAAGGTCAAGGTTGTGCCGCTCCAGAGTATCACCCCCTAAGAACAGGGACGTAATCAAGTTTTGTTCCCGGCCGTTCATCTGCCCTACTGCCCAGCTTTTGGGAGGAAGTTCTGGGAAGTCCGGCCCTCTGAGCTCCATGGGCTCCAGCATCTGTCCTACGAGGGCATCGGCCAGGATCATGGCCGGATTCCGATATTTATCGGCCAGGTAGAATCCGAGCATCGTGAGATCGGCCATCTCCTGGACACTATCTGGAGCAAGGACTATAACCCTGTAATCTCCGTGCCCTCCACCCCTTGTAGCCTGGAAATAGTCGGACTGGGCCGGTGCTATGTTTCCGAGGCCAGGTCCGCCTCTCATGACATTCACATAGACACAAGGTAATTCAGCACCAGCAAGATATGATATACCCTCCTGCTTTAGACTTATCCCTGGCCCGGAGGAGGAGGTCATAGCCCTTTCGCCCGCTGCAGACGCCCCATAGACCATATTTATCGCTGCAATCTCACTCTCTGCTTGAATAAAGGTCCCGCCAACCTCCGGCATCCTTCTCGCCATATAGGCGGTAAGTTCGTTTTGTGGTGTTATTGGATAGCCAAAATAGTAGCGGCAACCGGAGAGGATAGCCGCCTCCCCCACTGCTTCATTGCCCTTCATCAACACCCTTTCCAAAGATGCCTCCTACTTTTCAATCGTTATCGCAAGGTCAGGGCAGATCACCGCACAGTTCTGACACCCTGTACACCTCTCATTGCTGGCAACAGTCGCAGGATTATATCCAAAGGAGTTGAGCCGATCGGAGATCAAGAGCAATCCCAGGGGGCAGTTGGCTACACAAAGGCCACACCCTTTACATCGTTCCGTGTCTATCGTGATATCTGCCATGTCTCAAGCCTTTCAGAAAATCATAACAATATAACAAAGTTTACCCTGATTGGCAAGCCTTTTTTCCTATCTTAGAAGCTCCCTTGAAGACTGCAAACAACCGGTCTTCCTAATAATGCCCGACCTCGTCTCTGAACCGTCGGACAGGCTGTAAAAGATATGTACTCAGGCTATTACAGGCGCTCGTCTTAACCCGTTGTTTATCACTCTCTTAAATAGAATCAATCTCAAAAACATTCCCAAATTGGGAAAAGATCGAAATTTTTTGCTTGCAATCTCTGGAAGACTGTGTTAAATTATAGGTGTCCTGCATGGGTAGTGTGAAATCAGATGAGGAGTCCAAACCTATGTAAAGGGAATCCGGCTCCGGGTGTGTATTACATGCCTTTTTATGGGAAGTAAAAAGCACCTGGGCGGACAACCACTGTGTCTATTCGTGGTTCTCCCTTATGTTTCCGCTGCCCCTGCAGGACTTTTTTATTCCCTTGTTTTGATTGTTGTGTTCTCAACAGTAAACCAGAGATCAGAAATTTGATTCCAACGAAGTGTCCGGAGGTGTGTATGGGACTTGCGTACAGAGAGAGGAAGGCGGTCATATTGGATGAAGTGAGGAGGAAGGAGAGGGTGACGGTCTCGGAGCTCTCTTCTCTCCTGAATGTCTCGGAGGTGACGGTGAGGAGGGATCTTCAGCAGTTGGAGAGGGAGGGTCACCTGGTCAAGACGTATGGCGGGGCCATAAGTACGGAGAAGGTGGCCTTCGAGTTCTCCTTTCAGAAGAAGCTCCGCCGGAACATGGCCGAAAAGGAGCGGATCGGTCGGTATACGGCTGGTCTCATTCAGGAAGGGGAGGCCGTCTTTCTGGATAACGGAACGACGACCCTTCAGATCGCAAAAAATCTGAAGTTGAGAAGGAATATCAAGGTGGTTACCAACTCCCTCTGTGTTGTGTATGAGCTGGAGCCTGTGGAAGGCATAGAGCTTATCCTCCTCGGCGGTATCGTGAGGCGGGGTTGGTTTGACCTTTACGGGCCTCTCACTGAGAAGAACATTTCAGAATTGTATGTTGACAAAGCCTTCGTGGGCACAGAGGGCATCTCCCTGGAGGCCGGACTTACGACAGCGGATATCTGCACCGCTCGCTCCATAGAACTTATGATCAAAGCAGCCAGGGAGGTGATCGTCGTCGCTGATCACACGAAGGTAGGGAATGTGACCTTCGCAAAATTCGCCTCTCTGGATCAGATAGATAGGTTGATTACAAGCGAAGGAATAGACGAATTGGCTAAAGAGGCACTGGAAAGGAAGGGGGTCAAGGTTGTCGTAGTCTGAAGAACCTTTCCGGTTGGATAAGGAATAACCCTCCGAAATAGACCAGAAATTCCAACTGCGAAAAAGGAGTGTTGAAGGGATGAAAGAGCTTAGAGTTGGGCTTATCGGCTATGGTTTTATCGGTAGGATGCATACGCTGGCATACAGGAGTATCCCGATCTATTATGACCCCATCCCGTGCAGGACACGTCTTGTGGGCGTTTGCTGTACAAGCGAGCAGAGCTGCAGGAGGGCGGTTGGACAGGCAGGTTATGAGTTTGCCACAACAAACTGGCGGGAACTTGTCCAACGGGACGACATAGACATCATCGACTGCTGTGCCCCGAATTACCTGCATAAGGAGGTCATCATCGAGTCCATAAAGAGGGGCAAGCATGTCTATTGTGAAAAACCCCTGGCAAGGGATCTCGGTGAGGCCCAGCAGATCCTGAAGGAGACAAGAAATTGCCGGGCGAAGGCCCAGATAACTTTGATGTACCGGTTCATCCCGGCCATGATGCGGGCCAGGCAGCTCATAGAGGACGGTTTCCTCGGAAGGCCGTTCAGCTTCAGGGCTGCATATCTCCATTCCGGCTATATCGACCCGAACCGGCCTCTCACCTGGAGGCTGGACAGGAAGAAGGCGGGAGGCGGTGCCCTGTTCGACATCGGCTCCCATGTCATTGATCTTATAAGGTTTCTGTTGGGAGAATTCGAGGGCGTCTTTGCGACCTCTGAGACTTTCATCAGGGAACGTCCGCTTCCCGATAGGCCGGACGAGAGAGCCAGGGTGGAGGTGGACGATTTAACGCTATTGCTGGTCCGGATGGAAAACGGTGCCCTGGGCACACTGGAGGCATCCAGGGTTGCCACCGGGACTAATGACGAACTGCGTATCGAGGTCCACGGCAGCCAGGGGGCAATCCGTTTCAACCTGATGAATCCTAACTGGCTGGAGGTCTATGATAATCGGGAGGCGGGAGAACCTATCGGGGGCAATCGGGGTTTTAAGCGGATTGAAACCGTCCAGCGCTATCCAAAGCCGGCCGTATTTCCCGGTCCAAAGTTTGCCATCGGGTGGGTTCGGTACCACATTGCCAGCCTTCATAGTTTTCTTGTGAACATCGTCGAGGATCGGCCCTGCTCCCCGAGCCTTGAGGACGGGGTGAGGGTCCAGGAGGTTATGGAGGCAGCCTATATTTCAGCGGAGCATGGAGGATGGGTGTCGCTCCCGCTGAAGTGACCAAGTGGCTTATTAATGGAAGCGAATCCGGCACATCGCCTCTAATCCCTTCCCTTTGGGGATGAGCCTGATATTTGCCCACTTTTCCATCTCCTCCTCAAACCCGAACAGATGGGCGTCAACGTATGCATCTATCATACTATAGAGGATTGTGCCGGCGAGCCAGATGGCAAAGGTATTCCGACGTCGGGTATGTAGATCCCTCTTGGCATCCGATGTGCTGGCCCTGATCTTACGATCTTCAAGGACGATTTCGGTAGCCAGGAAGGACTCAGCGCCGAGGATCAAACCGGCCTTCAGATAACGTCCGTTATAGAGCTGTCCCCAGCCGGGTAGAAGGGCGGAGCGGATCAGGGCGCCTGTGGGCGATTTTTTTAGGACGGAGAGAGAGTCGATTTCAGTTTCCGAAGTTATTAGCTCTGGCGATGTCCTCTCCTGTTTCTGGCCCTTCTTCGGGGAGGTGGCAGGGGGGGTTTCAGCAGATGGTGGCTCAGACGATATCCTCGCCTGGCCTGACACAGGTTGACGGGGTTCTACTAAAGATGTTATGAGTCCCGAGCCCGGTTCTATTGGGTGACCGCTTCGGGAAAAACGCCAGCTATCTCTGGTCGCTGGGGGATGGGGGCTGAATCCAGTCATGGACGTCGTTCGCGTATGGTCAGGTTCTTTCGACCCGTAAGCCAGTTGAGCCTTAGGGATTGCGATGGATACAACCGTCTCCGGTACTCCTGGGGTGCTCACAATGATAGGATAGAGGACCTGCGGATCGGTTTCCAGGTATACGTCTATCTCCCTTGCTGTTATGGACTGGGATAAGAGGAAGACGACTCCCACCACCAGGAGGGTATTGAAGACCCTTTTCAGCTCCGCACACCCCCTTCCATGGCGAGTCTGGCAGCACCTATTAGGGCGGCATCTTCTCCAAGCTGTGTCGGTATTATGCGCACCTTCTCCTTCACTTCGGGGAACCCCCTTTCCAGGACTGTCCTCCTGACCGGCCCGAATATGAGGTCCCCTGCATTTGCCAGCCCCCCTGTTATCGCAACCATCTCGACGTTAAGAAGGTTTATAGCGCTTACAAGGCCGACGCCCAGGAAAAATCCGGTCTCTTCGAACATCTCTATTGCGAACCTGTCTCCGTTTTTAGCTGCCTCGAAGATCATCTGGGAGGTCAGCTTCCCGGATCTGGGCAGAATGGTCTTCGGGCTCTCCTTTTTGATGCGCTCCAGGGCTCTCCTCACCATGGCGTTGGCGGAGGCATAGAGCTCGAGGCAGCCGTAGTTGCCGCAGTTACATCGAGGACCGTTGTAATCGATGGTGATGTGACCTATCTCCGCTGCATTTCCGTTAAACCCGTGAAGCAGCTTACCTCCGCATATAGCGCCCCCACCAATGCCTGTCCCGAGGGTTACGCAGAGGAAGTCGTTCACCTCCCTCCCTGCCCCTTTCCACTGCTCTCCCACCGCCACAACGTTTGCATCGTTATCGACCACTACTGGTACACCCATTTTTGTATCTACAATCCGTTTCAGTGGGACTTTCCCCCAGTTGGGCAGGTTCACAGGGGCAAGGACCACTCCCTCAAAGGGGTCGAGCGGCCCGGGCGCCCCGATCCCGATCGCGGCAAGATCACCGACTGAAACACCTCCTTTCCTGGCCGCTTCGGTGATACCATCGATTATCTGTCTTACGGTAACCCCCTCGGGCTGGTCTGCGAGTGTCGGGCGCTTGTCCCTTGCCAGGACATTTCCGTCCTCGTCGATCAGGGCGGATGCGACGTTTGTCCCGCCCAGGTCAACCCCCACGTACAACCTCTTCATCTTTTCCCCCTCCATTTTAAAATTGGGGACGGGTTCATATTTTCCCCAGACCCACCGTTAGAGCATCTGGTACATTTTAATACATATCCGGGTGGTTTGTCAAGAGGTTTGATGAATTTCATTAAGCGTATAGTCATAGGGTAGGTGGAACGGAGCGAAATCCATCATTAAACCCTCCACGTAAAGACCATGCCAGGCGTGAGAGAGGGCCTTCATGAATGCCGATCACCGCGTCGGTGCATCTCTGATGTATCCCTCTCGATTTACACTAACGTACCAAAAGAGCTCTCAGGGTGGGATCTGTCCTTCAGAGGTTCGAGGCTCAAGTCTGACATAGGCAAAAAGCCAGGCCAGCGTATCGCTGACCTGGCTTTTCCATTGACCGTTCTGGTGGCACTGCAAAAGAACAGTTCAACATCCGGCTCGGGATAAGACCATGTGCCAGGGCCCTTATTCCGGATTCAAAAAGACCACACTGAGAAACTGTCGGATGTCTTTCGCCCAGCCATGCAAGACCTCATCATCTGAACAGGCTTTTAATCCGGCCCCAGGTAGAAACTGCCCTCGGAAGAGGCTTAGCCGCCCCTGTCGAAAGGTCGTCACCTTCCAGGGTAGCATCCCCGTTGACACTGTCCTCAGCGTCCACCAACCCCTCGCCGTAGTAGGGATCTCCGAGGTATGTGAGCACTTCTGCCTTCAAGTCATCATCTGTCTGGAGTCCGTACCCTGTTTCGACGGTGAGGCCCATTGCCAGTACCAGGGCTGCTGTACCTGTGACGTGGGGCGCGGCCATACTGGTCCCCGAAAGGGTCTCATATCCTCCGCCCTTGTAGGTCGAATAGATATCAACACCGGGGGCAGCAATATCAATCTCCGGACCATACCCGCTGAATGTGGCAAGGGCATCCGTTGAGTCTGTGGCTGAGGTAGCGATGGTCTCGTCGTATGCAGCCGGGTAGCCGACAACCCCAGCGGTATTGCCAGCGGCTGCCACTTGAATTACTTCCGCATCATTGGCAGCAATGACAGCATCGTGAAACGACTGAACATCGTCCGATGTCCCAAAGCTCATATTCACAACCCGCATCCCATTATCCACGCACCACCCGAGGCCGTCGATTACGTCTGAGAGGAAGCCGAACCCTTTCCGATTCAAGACCTTAACGGCATAGAGGGCTACATCCGGAGCAACACCCACGACGCCGATCTCGTTGTTGAGGGCTGCCGTGATACCTGCTACATGGGTCCCGTGGCCGTTGTCGTCATCAGGGCTTTTTTTCGGATTCACTGCATTGTAACCTCCAACCACGCTCAAATCCGGATGATCCAGATCGATCCCTGTATCGAGGATGGCCACAGGCATACCGGAGCCTGTAGAATAGCTCCAGGCGTACTCAGCATCGATCCTGTTCACGCCCCAGGGCAGTCCCTGAGCTGGTTGCGGTTCTTCCTCTTTAGGTGGCTTTCCGGGGTTGGTCGGTTTCCCATAGGTCTCCACGATAACATCCAGATCTACCCGCACCACACCGGACACACGGCCGAGAGCAGACGCTGCCTGTAGAGGCAAGAGAACAGCCTTGCCGTTGACCAGAGATAGATCCTTAATGATTACGCCCCCTGCACCTCTGATAATATTCTCGCGGGCAGCTTCATTCACCGTATCATCAAATATCACGATCCACCTCTCCCCCCCGGAGGCAGCCTGTGCCGATCCCAGACCCAAAACAAAGCTCGCCAACAGAACAGCCAAAACTGTACACAGTTCCCATCCCTTCATCGCCCATTCACCTCCCATAGTTCTAAAAAATTTAACGCTTACACCACCCCGCTACCGCCTGAATCGACCCAGGCCTTCACCTCCTCGATATTTTCCACAGTTCCCCCTCTTTATTCAGACCGCTTCTTTCGTCACAAAGAGGGAAAAACCCCGTTCTCTGCTATTCTGTGATCCGATTCCAAAGGTACATTGTCTAATATAACCCATCGTAAGTTAAGACTCAAATTTTTCTTTCTCTTCCGGTGCCAAAAATGCAGAATGGGGTTTCTTTCAGGGGATCCGATCTCGATGCCCGGCATATGCAGGAAGCCAGGCCGGTATATCACAAACCCGCCTGTTCAAAGGACCCCCTATGTATCCTCTCGGCTATTAATGAGGCAGTTCCTCTTCCGCCGATATATCCTTCCATAAGCAGAACCGGTTCCGTGAAGATCAACCTGCCATAGGCCTGGTATACATCCTCAAAGACCGTGACATCGAGCAGACCTGTCTCATCCTCAAGGGAGAGGAAGACCACGATCCGTCCGCTCCTGGTGGGAGGGCGATGAGGCCTGACGACAAGCCCTGCCGCCTTAATCCTGGTGCCGGCCTTGCAACCTTTGATCTCCCTGTTAGTCAGAACACCCTCCTCCCGCAGCCTCTTCCTCAGGTATTCCATCGGATGTCCCTCCGGGCTGAACCCCAATATCTCCCATTCAAAACAGAGCTTCTGCCAGCCGGTATAATCCTCCACTTCCGGAAAACCGGTATAATACCGGATAGGCAGACCTCCTCCGACACGACCTCTCACCTTCTCTCCCAGCAGCCACATCAACCTTCTCCGGTTTGGGTCTATTGAATCAAGGGCCCCACAGAGGATCAGGTTCTCCATCACATCACGCCTGACCGAGGTCCTTTCCAGAAACTCCTCCAGGCAACCGAAGGGCCGGCCATTTATTATGCCCTCCACTTCTCCCCTGGATATCCCCCGTACCTGTTTCAGGCCAACCCTTATTGCCTCTCCTTCGACGTCGAAGTCCGCATCGGTGGAATTCACGTCCGGCCCAAGCACTGTGATCCCCCTCCTCTTTGCTTCCATAACCAGAGTATGGGGTGGGTAAAAGCCCATGGGCTGATTGTTGAGGATGGCAGCGTAGAACTGAGCAGGATAGTGGCGCAGAAGGTATGCGGTCTTATAGGCGGTATCCCCGAAGGCAGCGGCGTGGGCCTCGCAGAACCCATAGCCGGCATATGCCCTGATATAGGAGAAGACGGTTCGGGCCACATCCTCCCTCACTCCCCGTGCCAGAGCCTTCTCGATGAATCTCCTACCGATGGCCTCCATATCCCTCCTTGATCGGTGATGGGTCATGGTCCTGCGCAACAGATCTGCCTCTCCTGGGCTGAAGCCGGCGATCTTGACCGCGATCTCAACCACCTGCTCCTGGAAGAGGACCACCCCGTAGGTCTTCTCAAGTATCCCCTTAAGCGCTGGATGGAGATAGGTCACCGCTGCCCGGCCATGTCTGCGGAGCAGAAAGGGATCGACCATATCGGCCTGGACAGGACCTGGACGGATGAGGGCCACGCTTGCAATTATATCCTCAATATCCTTCGCCTTTAACCTACGCTGAAGGGCCCTCTGGGCTGAACTCTCAAGCTGAAAGGCCCCCGCTGTCTCCCCGGTATGGAGAAGCTCATATGTCGGCCTGTCGTCCAGGGGGAGTCGGTCAAAGTCCAGCTTTTCCTCCCACGCCTGGCCATCTCTCTCCTTCGATCGATTGATCAGATTGATGCTGTCTTCGACCGCTGAGAGCATCCTCAAGCAGAGGAGATCGAGCTTAACCAGCCCAAGTTCCTCCACGTCATCCTTATCGAACTGGATGATATTCACCCCCTTGGCTGAGACCTCGAGGGGCGATATCTCGGTAATGGGCCGTTTGGTAATCACAACCCCACCTAAATGGGTACCTATATGACGGGGGTGATCGGCAATGGCGTGGCAGAGTTGAAGGAGCAGGGCGAACTTCTGTTTAGGGATCTTACTCTGGCGCAGTTCTGGAAATCGGTCCAGGGCCCCTTCTATCTCATCGGCCCCTACCGAGGGCATGAGTCCGGCAAGCCGGTTTAGCTCCTCAGGAGGGAAACCCAGGGCCTTGCCAATATCCCGCAGGGCACCACGGGCTCGATAGCGGCTGAAGGTGCAGACCGTGGCCACCCGCTCCCTGCCATATCTTTCGACCAGGTAATCCGTCACCTCATCCCTGAACCTGGCGTCAAAGTCTATGTCTATGTCGGGCAGGTTATTAGCCCGCTCAGGATTGATAAAACGCTCAAACCTCAGGTTCCGGGAGACGGCATCCACCTTTGTGATATCCAGACAGTAGGCAACAGCCGAGTCGGCAGCCGAACCCCGGCCTGCATAGCGGATCCCCCTTGACCTGGCAAACTTCACAACATCCCAGACCAGGAGAAAATAGCCTGAGAAGCCAAGCCGTTCGATAAGGGAGAGCTCGTATTCAAGCCTTCCTTTTACCCTGTCATTCAGCCCTCCATATCTCCTCACCGCACCTTTATAGACCAGCTTTCTAAGATAGCCCGGGGCGCTCTCCCCCTCTGGAAGAGGAAACGAGGGAAGATGGTCTTCTTTTCCTAACCGAATGGACTCACAGCGTTCGCTCACCTCCATGGTATTGGCCACGGCCTCTGGACATTCTGCAAAGAGTTCCCTCATCCGGCAGGGGGATTTGAGGTAAAGTTCAGCATTTATCTTCCTTTCAGCATGGGGATGATCCAGTCTGGTCAGGGTCCTGATGCAGGTGAGGACATCCTGAGCAACGTACTCCCTCTTTCTGGCATAGTGGACGTTATTGGTGGCCACCACCTTCAGATTGAGCTCCTTTGCCAGTTCGATCAGAGACCGATTAAGGGCGAGATCACCGGGCGTCAGTGTCTGCTGAAGCTCTATATAAAAATTGTCCCGGCCGAAGAGGTCCGCATATCTCAGGGCTCTCCTCTTCGCCCCCTCAAACCTCTGCTCAAACACCAGCTCAGGGATCTCCCCCCGCCGGCAGCCTGAGAGGGCGATAAGGCCCTGGCAGTGTTCCGAGATGCTCTGCCAGGGGACCTGCGAGTCCTTCCTCTCGTTTTGCAGGTGGGCATCGGTCAGGATGCGACAGAGATTGGCATAGCCCTGCCTGTCCTTTGCGATCAACGTGAGATGGGCCCCACCTCTCAGGGTCACCTCGGCTCCCAGGATTGGTTTAAGTCCCGCTCTCTGACAGGCTTTTTGAAAGCGAACCACACCCGAGATCCTGTTATGGTCTGTGATGGCCAGGGCGGGCATCCCCAGCTTCGCAGCCCTTTCAACCAGATCCTCAATCCGGCCCGCACCATCTAAGAAGCTGAAAGGGGTATGTAAGTGGAGATGAACGAAAGACATCTTTAATCCATTGCCCTGTAAAGGAACCAGTTTTTGTTTGACCTGTCCTGATAGAGGATGAACTCACCTCTTTCGGTCTCCACCTGATAGAACTCCTTCTCCGTCTCCCCTTCCCACCATCTCCCTGTCTCCCTCCAGTGTTCGACGATGGCCTTCACCCGGAGCCATCCCCCTCCCATGGCTATCCTCAAGGGTAAAGCCCCTCGCAGCTTGACAGCCAGAGGTCTGTTCAATACATGGCTCATGGGAGCCACCTCCCCTGTTGTTCAAATATGAGCCGGGCCATCCTCTCCGGCCTTCTCCGCTTCAGTTCACCACCATTGAAAAGGGAAAACTGGCCATAGCGTTGCCTGATCATCTCCATCGTCTCCTGGAGTTGGATGTATCTATCAACGAGGACTTCATTATTAAAGAGGTCGAGTTGCTCGGCCCTTCTGCTCCTGAGCTCTGAGAGGGATATCCTGATGCCGACGATCCCCCTTCCCCTCAAGTTCTTCTGGAGAAGCAAGCTGACCGCCCTCAGGATGCGCCTGCTCTCTCCTATTGGTCTGGTCAGGGATTGCCTTACCTCTTCCTTCCGGCCCCGGTAATAGAGGGTGAGGGAGACCTCCAGTGCCTCCTCGCCCCGTCCTCTCAGGCGTTGCGCAAGCCGATTACAGAGGATGGAAAGGCCATTCTGAAGCATCTCCCAGTCATCTTGTTCTGTATCAAATTGTATCTCTTCCTCAAGGCTCCGGGGGGGGTAGAGGGGCCGGACAGGGTCCGGATCTATGCCGGAGCTGAGGCGATGGAGCAGGGACCGGTGTCTGGGGAACTGGGAGGCAAGAAGGCCTTCCGGGATGGAGATGAGCTCTCCGAGGGTTGTGACGCCCAATCGATGCAGACGTCCGATGAGATTCTGATCTATCCAGCCAAAGGTCTTTAAGGGTGTTGAAGTTAAAAAGGACTTGGCCTCTGCTCTGGATAGAAAGACCCCTTTCCGGGCCGCCAGCCTGGCAAGAAGCTTGTTAGGCCCGCCTCCCGCCCTGCTGCTCAACCCTGTCCGGAGGAGTATCTGGTTCTGGATCTCCCTTACCCTCCGTTTAAGGGAGATGTCTCGGGGGAGGCAACCTGTAAGGTCGAAAAAACCCTGATGCAGGTCGATGGGCTCGATAAGGGGGCTATAACAGGCCACCAGATCCCAGACCTCTCTGAAGAGATGCCGGTAGCGATCTCTGTTATAGGGCAGGAGGACAAGTCCCGGGCAGATACGCCGGGCGTGGCCTGCAAGCATACCTTCCCTCACCCCCTCCCTCCTCGCCACCCGGCACGCGTCTATCACCCTGCTGCCCCTGAACACGGCAAGAGGCTGGCCATTGAGTTCGGAGTTGGCACTGCTTTCTGCCTGTATATAGAAGTTTTTCAGGTTCAGAAAGACGATCCGCTTCTCCCTCATAGCCCTGAATCCCCTCCTACGCTCTGGAGCTTATGCTTTAGCATTTCATCCTGGATCATCTTTTGGGACTTAGCAGAGGTCAGATCAATATCGAGGCCTTCCTGTCAAGGAGTCGGAAGACGGCAACCACCTTGCCCAGTATCCTGACGGAGGCCTCACCCTCTTTTATGATGATGGGCTCCATCTCCGGATTTGCTGGCCGGAGAATGACCGAGTCTCCGTCCCTGTAAAACTTCTTCAACGTCGCCTCCTCCTCGATCAGAACGGCTACGACCTCCCCGTTTTCGACCGAACCCTGAGGTCTGATCAGGACGTAGTCCCCCTCCTTTATATGCTCTTGGATCATGCTCTCCCCTTTCACCTTGAGAAAGAACGCATCATCCTCCCGAACAAGGGATCTGGGAAGGGGGATGTGGCCCTCGATGTTTTCCACGGCCAGGATCGGCTCTCCTGCCATTACTGTCCCGACAACAGGAACAGCCTTCATCTGGGGCGTGGAGTAGCCTGAAATCTCTATGGCCCTTGCCCTCTCGGGCCGCCTTCGGATATGACCCTTCCTCTCCAAGCTTTCCAGATGCTTATGGGCACCCCTCACACTCATCCCGAACCTTGCTGCCACCTCCCTGACCGAAGGCGCATAACCAGAGCTCTCAATATGGTCTTTGAGAAAATTCAGGATCTGCCTCTGCCGTTCGGTCAGCTCATCCATGCCATCTTCACCCCTTTAGGTATACATATGTTTACCTAAAAGATAAAAAAATAAAGGGGGGTTGTCAAGGAGATTTTTGGGTAAGACGCACATACCCTTGGAGGGCGCCACGAATCATGAAAATCCCTTTTCGGAGCACCGTGGACAATGTGAACCCGTCCCGAATTTCACTCCCGGGCGGGTGGGGTCATCTCCTGTCTCCCCTTGATCGCCTGGGCCAGGGTATCCCCGTCCACCATGTCCAGATCGCCGCCGACAGGGACGCCCCTGGCGATCTGGGAGATCTTGATCCTGGAGGGCTTCAGAAGTTTATGGATATATAGGGCGGTCATCTGGCCTTCTGTGCCGGCGCTGACGGCCAGGATGACCTCTTTGACGCCAGACCTCACCCGTTTAACCAGCTCTTTGATCCTCAGGTCTTCTGGCCCCACATCCTCGAGTGGAGCGATGACACCGCCCAGCACATGGTAGAGTCCACGATACTGGCTGGTTCCTTCTATTGTCCAGACGTCCCTTGGTTGTTCAACCACACAGATGGTGGAGGTGTCCCTCTTTGGATCGGAACATATCCGGCAGGGATCCCTATCCGTCAGGTTGAAGCAGACGGAACAGTAGCTTATCTCCTCCCTCAGGTTAACGATCGCCTGGGCCAGGGCCAGAGCTTCCTCTTTATCCACTTTCATCAAGTGGAAAGCCAGCCTCTGGGCTGTTCTGGCCCCGATACCGGGTAGCTTTTCCAGCTCTGCCGTAAGCTTCGCAACGGGATCAAGCTCAGATCTCATCTCTCATCCTTTGTTAAAGTGCAACATGGATCCGGGGGTTTAAGCGCCTCATTCTCACACCCGCCCCTGGTAGAGGCCTTGATATCCCTTTTCCACTTCCTCCGTGAGCTGGAAGAAGAGGAGTTGAAGCACCCTTGCATCCTTTTGAAGTCGCATGCCATTGGGGTTGAAGACGATGAGCAGACCCTCTCCCCTGCCCGAGTAGCCGGCATCCCAGACGGCCGAGGCTATTGTTGCTCCGGAGCGGAGCAGTGAGGAACGCGGCCTGCCGAGGGCGATGATATCCTTAGGCAGGCTGACGATCTCATTGTAGACGATCTTATATGAACCTGGACCGATTTCAATCCAGCCGTACTCATCGAACTCCAACCTTTCTGTCCCGGCCAACTTCCTTTCACTGTTCTCAAGGGAGATGGCGCCTGGTCCGATCCATTTTCTTACCTCCCTTACCGTCAGTTCAATACCGTTCTCCTGAATCTGGAGATCAGGGCTTGGCATACTCTCGATGAGGGGAGGTCTGATTTCAAGGAGTTTTTCAAGCCGGCTTTTTGTCAGGACAGAACCCATCTGTCATTTTTCTCCTTCCGGGCTCATGGCGGTACAGATGTTTCAGCAGTCCTCATACACCATGTAGTTCCTTATCCAGCGTTTCGATCAGCTTTCTGGAGGGAGTCGGTAGCAAAGACCAGGAGATCTATATCGCTTTCGGACCCGGCCTTGCCCTTGGCCGGGCTCCCGAACAGGATTATGTTACCGATTGAGTCCAGGGCGCTGGTGTCTTTTAAGCTCCTCGATGGCCTAATATTTCCGTTCTATCCCGTGAATCTTTTAGACCTTAGATTTTCTCCTATCAGAGCATGGGCTCCAGGATCTCCTTTGCCTTGAGGATATCGATCTTCTGCTGTGGCCCGGTGATCTCCCGCTCGATCGTTATCGGGCCATTGAAACCTTTCTCCTTGAGGCGGGGGATGAGCAGTCTGAAGTTCACCTTCCCCTCCCCAAGCGGCACCTCTGTCCCCAGGTCCTCATCCCGGTTCGGCCATAGCCCGTCCTTGGCGTGCATACCGCGCACATATTTCCCGAAGATCTCCACAGCGTCCAGAGGGTTGGCCATCCCGTACAGGATCAGATTGGCCGGATCTAAGTTTATCCCAAGATTATCCGTGCCTACATCCAGAATAGTCCGTTTGAGTGTGGAGGGCAGTTCCTGACCTGTTTCGAAGCAGAAGATTTGGCCATTTTTGGCGCAGTATTCGGCGTACTCCTTCATCACGTCTAAAAATCCTATGTAGAGGGGATCCCGGGGGTCGTCGGGAATGAATCCCACATGGGATGTGATGCTATTCACGCCCATATCTCTCACCATGTCCGAGAACCTTTTGGCAAGTACCAGGCGTTCCTCACGGTATCTTTCCGGTATGAAGCCCATGGTAGCTGGGCCATCCTTCAGATTGAACTTCTGTCCTTCAAAGAGCAGGAAAAATGAGCTGATCTCGATCCCTGCTTCATCGGCCGCCCTGCGGATCTTCGTCGGATTAAGACTGTCAACCATCTTTTCTGCGGTGCAAGAAAGTTGGCAGGTAGGTATGCCCACCTCTGCCACCTTTTCAAAGCTTCTCCTCGGCTCATCGGAGGCGCCGACGATAAGGCCAAGTCTCAGTCTATTCATCCTGCCGCCTCCTCATCGTCACCCATGTCGTTTACAAACCAGTGTGTCAGATAACACATTCGTTCACCTCAACAACATCATCTTCCCCTGATCCAACACTCAATATACATCGTCCGTGAAAAAAGGTCAAGCCAACTTTCCACGCCTTCCCCATCATACACTCCAGATGATACTAAAATAGGCGGACCTCCGGTCCACCTTGCTTTTGTCCAATTTGATCACCACCGGACTCAAGTCGGAGATTGCGTGACCGTCTCAGACAAACTCCTTATTCGTAGAGCGCCTGCCCATGGTGTCAGGTTGTCACGTCATAAGGACAGCGATATTGACATTGCCGTATTATTATCCCCAAAGCCAGAAAATGTCCTGGAACATAGAATAGAGTTAAGTGGAGAACTGGAAAACCTGTTCCATAAGAGAATAGACCTCATTGTTCTAAATGCCTCTCCGCTACTCTTACAATTTCAAGTTATTAAGAAAGGGAGACTTTTGTTCGAAAGAGACCCCGAACAGCGAGCATTCTATCAAATGAGGCTGATGAGCAAATACTATGACTACCAGAGATACTTCGACTACCACGCCGAACATCTAAAGCAGAGAATAAAGGAGACAGGCCTCGGTGTTGGATCACAGGCTTCTTGAAGCACGGCTGAGAAAACTGGATAAATATGTCCGTAAGCTGAAGAAATACCAGAATCTTCTTCTGGAGTCCTATCTGGCTGACGAGGATATCCAGGAATTGTGGAGCGAAATTTCCAACTCGCAATTCAGGTGTGTATGGATATAGCCAACTATCTGATCGCCCGATTGGATCTTGAAGTACCCGAGGAAGAGGCGAATGTCTTCATAGTTCTGCAAAAAGCCGGGATTATTCCCGAAGCACTTGCCACTCGAATAAGGGGGATGACTAATTTCCGAAACATCCTGGTTCACGAATATTTGGAGATCAACTCCAAAGAAGTATATCGTCTTCTGACAACCCGGTTGGAAGACTTCACTCAATTCGCCAGAGCATTGGTCGTTTTCATGGAGAATCAACAAAGGGAAACTTGTTGAGCTCCCCCGTCTTTCGACGTAATCTTCCCCTCACCAAGTGCCTCCTTAGAGCTTTATCCGCTTAGCACCCCCGGAGCCTCTTTGTGATATCCCCACATGACCCCAGCTTTCCCCTCTAATGATCTTCACCCCCTCAGAAGTAGCTAAGGCCTCATTGCTGTGAGCATCCTGAATAATCCGAAGTGGCCCTCTCTTTATCAAGATCAGACATCACGAATTTTCTAAAACCCGTAGTGTAACCCTTTTATGGGGCATAGGCCCTGTCTTTACGGGGGCAAGCTCTGTCTTTACGGGGGACAAGCCCCTT
>DTYK01000034.1 GCA_012961925.1 Candidatus Latescibacterota bacterium | reverse complement strand
GGTCTTGATGGCTCCAACTGAGGTGCTTGCAGAACAGCATTTCCTTACGATTCACGGTCTGCTGGAAGAACTTAGTGTGAAGGTATGCCTGCTTATCGGGAAGATGAGCAAAGCGCAGCGAGAGGGCGTTTTATCATGGATAGCAAACGGTGATGTCCAGATCATCATCGGCACCCATGCACTGCTTGAAGAAGCGGTTGAATTCCATAGACTTGGGCTGGTCGTTATAGATGAGCAACACAAGTTCGGAGTCATGCAGAGGGCAGCCTTGCGGTCGAAAGGGAGTAGACCGGATGTTCTGGTGATGACGGCCACCCCCATACCACGGAGCTTAGCTCTTACCCTTTACGGTGACCTGGATAGCTCTGTACTTGATGAGTTGCCGCCCGGGAGAAGGCGGGTACGGACGGTGTGGCGGCCGGACTCCAAGCGGGAAGAGGTTTTGGACTTCATTCGGAGGGAACTGAGGAAAGGAAGACAGGCTTATATCGTCTATCCCCTTGTGGAGGAGTCCGAAAAGTCCGATTTAAAGGCGGCTACGGAGAGCTACGAAAAGCTGAAGGAGGGTCCGCTCGCAGGGTTCCACCTCGCCCTGCTCCACGGAAGGATGAAGACCGAGGAGAAGGAAGCAGTGATGGCCGCTTTCAAGTCTGGGGAGATAGATGTGTTGGTCTCGACCACTGTGATCGAGGTGGGTGTCGATGTCCCTAATGCCTCAGTTATGGTGGTGGAGCATGCTGAAAGGTTTGGTCTTTCTCAGCTTCATCAGCTTCGTGGACGGGTTGGGCGGGGACCGCATCAGTCCTATTGCATACTCCTGGCTTCCTATCCGCTCTCGGAAGAGGCTAAGATGCGACTGGGGACGATGTGCAGGACGAACGATGGCTTTAAGATTGCGGAGACCGATTTAGAGCTGCGTGGTCCCGGAGAGTTCTTCGGTACGAGGCAGTGGGGGATGCCTGAGCTTAAGTTCGGCGACATATTGAAGGACAGCCATTTGTTGTCAAGGGCCCGACGGGAGGCCTTTGCACTGGTGGAGGTAGACCCTACCCTCAGGGAAGATGAAAATCTGGTGGTAAGGCAGACCCTCAGTCGGTTGCACAAGGGGAGGATGGAACTGATCGAGGTTGGGTGAATGGCAAAATCAATAAAATACAGAGCCCCACGGGGAACTCACGACCGGCTTCCCGATGAGATGTCCCTGTGGTATCACCTGGAGGGTGTGGTCAGGGAACAGATGAGACTGTACAACTACAGTGAGATAGCTACGCCTACCTTTGAAGGGACAGAGCTCTTTTCCAGATCGATCGGTGAGGAGACGGAGATCGTTGAGAAACAGATGTACACCTTTTTTGACAAGGCAGGACGTAGTCTCACTCTGAGGCCCGAGGGTACTCCTCCAGTTGTGCGTTCTTACATCGAACATAGTTTGGGTAGAAGGCAGCCTCTCCAGAAGTTCTTCTATATCGGGCCTATGTACCGGCAGGAGGCCCCCCAGGCCGGAAGACTCAGGCAATTCCATCAGTTCGGGGCAGAGGCCATAGGAGCGATCGATCCTGCAATGGATGTAGAGATGATATCACTTCTCCTCAGTATCTGTCGACGGCTCGGGTTGAAGGCCATTGCACTTCACCTGGGTAGTGTTGGCTGTCCCAGGTGTCGTCCCCTGCATCGCGAAAAACTGCTTGCATTTCTGGGGGGCAGTTACTCACTTCTTTGCCCTGACTGCCAGAAACGCTATCATCGGAATCCGCTGCGGATCCTTGACTGTAAAAGGGAACGCTGTCGGGAACTGACAGAAGATGCGCCGTCCGTCATTGACTTTCTCTGCGAGGATTGTGCCTTGCACTTTGAGGGCGTCAAGCATCACCTACAGCAGTTGGAGATAGCCTATACGCTTGACAGGAGGCTCGTCAGGGGTCTGGACTATTATACCAGGACCGCCTTCGAGGTTATCAGTGCTAACCTGGGAGCCCAGAATGCCATCGGCGGCGGTGGCCGATATGACGAGTTAATCAAGGAGTTGGGAGGTGATCCCACGCCCGCCGTTGGATTTGCAGCAGGGATGGAAAGGATTCTCCTTGCCATGGAGAAAGAGGGCTGTCAGATCGCTCAGCCACCAACTATTGGCGTCTATGTAGCTCCAGTTGGTGATCGAGCCAGGGCTTTTGCATTGAGCCTGCTAAAGGACCTGCGACAGGCTGGGATAAGCTGCGATGGCGATTACCTGAAAAGGAGTTTAAAGGCCCAGATGAGGATGGCAGATCGCATGGGAGCTTCCTATACGGTGATACTGGGCGAAGAGGAGATGGATAGAAACAGGGTTCTGGTGAGGGGCATGAGGGAATCCAAACAGGAAGAGGTCGGACTTGATAGGCTGGTCGGTTATCTAATAGAAAAGTTGGGTGTGAGGAGACAAGGCCAAACGGTATGATACCAGAAAACAAATATGGGGGTGCCGATGGAGCGTACTTGGGTATCTCAATTACCCTCTCTGATAGGTGAAGATGTCATTCTGGAGGGTTGGGTTCACAAAATCAGGGAGCTTGGCGGGATTAACTTTGTAATTCTGAGGGACAGGACCGGGATGGTGCAAGCCGTCTTCAAGAAGACGGAGACCGTCTCCTCTCTTAAGAACGAAATGGTGATAAGGATACGCGGGAGGGTGGTCTCTGAGGAGCGGGCTCCCGGAGGCATAGAAGTACATGCAGACGAGCCAATTACAATAGTGGGTAACGTATATTATGGCCCCTATCTCCCGTTAGAGATCAACAATCAGAGGGCGTTCGACAAGACCGATCTAAACTCAATCCTGGAATACAGGCCGCTATCATTGAGGAACCCTAAGATTCAGGCCATATTCAAGATCCAGTCCGAGCTCATATGGTCATTTCGGGAGTTTTTAAGGAATCAGAGCTTCATAGAGATCTTTACCCCCAAGATCGTCGCCTCCGGAACAGAAGGTGGAGCTGAACTGTTTAAGGTAGATTATTTTGAGAAGGTAGCGTATCTGGCCCAGAGTCCTCAATTTTATAAACAGATTATGGTAGGGGTCTTCGAGCGGGTCTTTGAAATCGGCCATGTGTATCGCGCAGAGAAACATGATACCTCGCGCCACCTGAATGAGTACGTCAGCCTCGACTATGAGATGGGGTTTATAGAGAGCGAACAGGATGTTATAAACTTGGAGATAGAATTATTGAAACATATGTTCTCCCACATTGAGGAGGTTTGCAGTAGGGAGCTGGAGATCTGGGAGGCACATGTACCAGTCTTTGACACAATCCCTCAGATCAGACTGGAGGACGCACAACGTCTTCTCACAGAGAAGTACGGCAAGACCTCCAACATCAAGGGTGACCTCGATCCGGAGTCAGAGCAACTGATCTGCCAATATTTCAAGGAACATATGGGCACAGAGCTTGTCTACATTACCCACTATCCTGTGAGTAAAAGGCCTATGTATACCATGCCCGATCCAGATAATCCTGAGCTGTCCAGAAGTTTTGACCTATTATATCGAGGCCTGGAGATAACCACCGGCAGCCAGAGGATACATGACTATGCTATGCTGGTGGATAATATCAGAAGCGTCGGGCTGGAACCGAAAGATTTCGAATTCTATTTACAGGTATTTCGATATGGGATGCCACCTCATGGGGGACTGGCCATCGGCATTGAGAGGTTGACCAAGCAATTGCTTGATCTCCCAAACATCAGAATGACCGCGCTATTCCCGAGGGACAGAACCAGGATTACTCCATAGACGGAATGCCAGGGGCGTCAACCCCCTTGTACGATATTTGCGGAGACGCTGTTTCAGGCGCAAACAGGAAGGTCGAACATGAAATGTCCTTACTGCGGATCTTTAAACGATAAGGTAGTGGATTCCCGAGCCAGTAAAGAAGGCACGGCGATCAGAAGGAGGCGGGAATGTCTGGATTGTAAGCAGCGTTTCACGACCTATGAGTACATTGAAGGGGCTGCTTTAACGGTTGTTAAGGCGAATGGCAGGAGGGAGCCTTTTGACCGTCAGAAGCTTTTCAACGGCATAAACATCGCCTGTAACAAAAGACCGGTCTCAAGGGAGGAGATCGATCAGATGGTTGAGGAGATAGAGGCTGAATTATACGATCTTGACAGCAAGGAGGTGAGCAGCAAGAAGATCGGCGAGCTGGTGATGAAGAGGCTGAAGATACTGGACGAAGTCGCCTATGTAAGGTTTGCCTCGGTCTACAGGAAGTTTAAGGACAAGACCGAGTTCATGGAGGAGTTAAAACAGTTACTTAAATGATGAGGGAAGCCCATATATGGGCTTCCCCATTTTGAGAGCCTCCGTTTCACTCCCTCGATGTCGTTGAGAATCGAAAGGTGAGGGGATAGACGGAGCCGAACCTCACCTCAGCAATCCTCACTATCCTCCCTTCGTTGGTTCCCGGCAGGTAGATGGACACCTTATAGTCTCCTACGGGGACGATGTATCGTTTTACTGGCGAGAGGATTGTCCCTTTACCCAGGACCTTTCTGAACTCGTAATCATAGATACTGAACCGCGGATGGGGTGTAATGCGTTTGCTCACGTTGCCCTGTTGATCCAGGATATCTTCGTAGACAGTGATGAGGAACTGTCCAAGAGGCACCCTCACATGCATCTCCTCTGCCTCTGCGATCTCCACGCTGTCGATAACAACAGGTTGGTCCAGGTCCGTCTGGATCACTATCCTGTAAGTGCCCGGTGAGAGGTATGCGGTGAGACCGTAGGTCTCAAGGACCTTCTCATTGGTCTTCCGGTCGAAGACAGCAAAGTTCAGGCTTTCTATCCCACCGCTATCCAGTACCAGCATTCTCTTTCCGGCTGGAATCTGAGGGGGTGACACCTCTCTTGCCGGTTCAAATGCAGCGCAACCGACCACGAGGAAGACAGCCAACATGCATCCCTTTCTCATTTTCGATCAACTCCTTGAAAACCTCACTGAGGGTTGCTAAAATGGTCTCCATGTTGGATGGCGTTCGTTGCTCCGGCTCTTTGTAAGGTTTACCAGCTCATCACCTGTGAGATTCGTCAGATAGATATCGTAGTTCCCGTCCAGATTTCCTGCAAAGAGATAACCCATCCCGTCCGGTGCCCAGACCGGTTCCCATTCGAATTTCTCAGGGGTGAGAGTTAGCCTGGTCTGCCAGTTACCGTTGTTCCTCATGATATAGATCTCCCTTGCACCTTTCCTGCTGGAATCGAACAATATGTACATTCCGTCCGGAGACCACGAAGGATGCCAATCCATCTCTCTACTCTGTGTCAACCGGACTATTTCTGTACCGTCAGGCTTCATCACATAGATATCCGAGCCCTTAGCCGTTCTCACTGGATTATGGGGTTCATCTCTCCCCCCTTCACTGCAGAAGGCGATCAGCTTCCCATCTGGAGACCAGGCGGGGAATCTATCTATACCGTTGCCATCGCTTAGGCGGCTGATGTTGCCGCCGTCGGCGTCCATCACGAATATCTGATCCTTTCCCGTCCTCTGGCTGACGAAGGCTATCCTCGTTCCATCCGGCGACCAGGTTGGACTGTAATCACGAGCAGGGTTGAAGGTCAATCTGGTCTGGTTTGACCCATCAGCGTCCATCACGTAAATCTCCGT
Source organism: Candidatus Latescibacterota bacterium (assembly GCA_012961925.1). Classification (GTDB taxonomy): domain Bacteria; phylum Latescibacterota; class MVCY01; order MVCY01; family DTYK01; genus DTYK01. The sequence continues at coordinate 1,048 of DTYK01000034.1, read as the reverse complement.
GTTTAACAGGCCGCCATTCCTGTTAGAGACAAAGGCTATCTTCTTTCCGTCAGGCGACCAGACAGGTTCCGTATCAGATCCCTCCGACATCGTGAGGTTTGTCAACCCGGACCCATCAAGTTTCATCGAGTATATCTCCCAGTTTCTGGATCCATCCCTGTCCGTAGCAAACGCGATCGTACCCTTCGGGTGGCTGCGTTTCTGGGATGGTACTGAGAACTTTACCGGATAAGTTTTAACAGACCCCGGCAGGATTGGTGCTGTTCCTACAGTGCACTGTTTGGCCTCAAAATACCCGCCATATATAAGGGTGAAGGTATACTCTCCTTTTTCGACCCCGTTGAACCGATGGCCTCTCTCCACCAGGGAGTTGAATTCGACCCCATTAACTTCGGTCACCAACCTCGCCTTCTTCCCTTCAGGGGTCTGGATCTCCACCTCTATGATATTCGTTCCGCATCCCGCCAGGATGGAAAGACACGCCAGTCCGATGGCAATCCCTAACCTTCTCAAAAGTCCCCTCCTTCTTCGAAAATCCGGATTCTCCTCATCGGCTTTGACAAAAGGAACCTCCCGCCTCCTCCTGTCCGTTTTTGTTTTATTAAAAAGCCCCAACGTAAGACCTACTTAGGTTGGGGCTGATCACAGCTAATTTATAGCTTGACCACATTGGCCGCTTGCGGACCTTTCGGACCTTCCACTACATCGAACTCAACCTCTTGACCTTCAGTCAAAGATTTGAATCCTTCTTCCTGGATCGCTGAAAAATGGACGAACACGTCTTCGCCATTCTCTTGTTCGATGAAGCCATAGCCCTTACTGTTGCTAAACCACTTCACTCTTCCTTTTGCCATAAAAATCCTTTTTCACCACCTTTCTTTTTCGGAGTAACCATTTTGAACCACCAGGCAAATCCTTACAACCTGTCATCCTTACAGCTAAAAATAGATAATATCCAGAAATAAAACCGCTCTCACAACCCTCAATTATAACACAAAAAGGTTTAATAGTCAAGGTTTTTTTGGAAAAATTTCGGTTCTTTAAGAAT
>DTYK01000033.1 GCA_012961925.1 Candidatus Latescibacterota bacterium | reverse complement strand
GACCCCTCCTTGAGCCCCTTCGACCTTCGGGTTATGGTCCCCTACGAGGAGGTGTTCCCCGTCGCATGCCACAACCCTGGGGGTTCCAAATCCCACGTCCTCGGTGAGGATCAGGTCTGCCGGCTGGTTGTTCTGGGTCGGGAAGTCCTTCCAGATCAGGACCGCAGCTCTCCCCGGACAGGTGACTATGAGCCTTTCTCCATCTGTCCAGAGGCCCCAGGGCCAGAAGGCGGAGGTCCTGTCCTCCGGGCCGAGTATGGGTCCCGTGACCCTTGTGTATAGGTCGGGTGCCCCGAGCACTAAGTCCGCAGGCTGGCCGTTTTCGGTAGGGAAGTCGTTCCATATGAGGACACGGTTATTATAGGTGTCGGCTACCAACAAGTGCTGGCCGTCGGTGGCCACACCTATAGGCCAATTGAGCTTGTCAGGCCCTATCCCGGGCTCGTTGGAGTAGAAGTCCTCCTGGCCCAACACAATGTCAGGAGGTTCGTTCCCCTGAGGAAGCTCGCTCCATATCAGGATGCGGTTGTTGCGGGTGTCGGCCAGGATCAACCTCTCCCCGTCGGTGGCTATACCGGCGGGATGGTTGAACATCAACGGTCCTCCCGAATAGTTGAAGCCAAACCAGCTCAGTACGATATCGGCCTGCTGTCCGGTCTCGAAAGTCCCTCCGGTCTCGCTGGGCTCTGCCACCTTATAGGATGACGACACCAGTTCGATCGTGATGACCCCCTGAGGCATCTCCCCTCCCCCTTCGGGGGGGCGCGCCCCTGTGGGTTCCAAGTAGATATCTATATGGACGTCGTTCTCACTCAGCAGGATATATCCGGTCTCGATGTCCTTCTTGTAATACCTTCCCTCCGGGTCCTCTGCGGACAACGAAGCCCCCTGCATCGGATGGACCGGATATAGCTTATATCCGCCGTCCGGCCCGGTCACAGCCTCGACAGTGTCCTCAGAGGAGGAGTCATAAATCCATACCCTTATACCCTGAACCGGCGCGCCATCCACTCCGTATACGGTTCCGAGCACAGCTAAGGGGTTGTTCTCGAGGCGCAGGACTAAGGTCGTATCTCCTCTTATTGTCACAATCTCACGTGCGAACCCCGATTTAAGCTTGTACGTCGACCCGTCGGGAAGCTCAGCGACCGCCCCCTCTTTACCGACATATGCCAGAAATTCGTATACATCCCCGGGAGCTGCTGGCTTGGACCTTCCCCCATCCAGTTGCGCTATGGATAAGCCTACCCTGCCGACAGAGCTTCCCAAATTGACAAACCTCCTGACTGCAAGGTCTCCGATGTCATCTTCCACCTTCAGAAAGTACATCCCGACACCGAGGCCCTTTAAAGCGAGTTTAAGCTGATAACGTCCCGGAGATAATCCGCCGGCCGTTTCCTCGTATACCCTTTGCCCCAACACATTGTATACCTCTACCCTTAGATCACCAGCCCCGGCCGGCAGGGATAGGCCCACGCCCAGCCTTCCTTCTGTAGGGTTGGGATAGGGTATGCCAAGTGAAAATTCCCGGATTATCTCTGCCTCCTCCTCATCCACGTTCACAAATTGCGGGTATGGAAGGCTGAACTCTATCAGCCCAACGGAGGCGGTGACACCGCTGTATTCTATCTCCCCATCTTTTCTCACCTCCACCACCGCATCGGTTACTGGATTGTCGTTCCAGTCTCTGACCTGAATTTCAACTGTGGCCGTATTCCCGACCGGCTCCTCTGCCACGGCCTTGAACCCCTTGCCGAACGTCCCAAACCCCAACTGAACGGAAATCAGCATAAATGCCATCAGACGCCTTTTCATATGGCTCCCTCCTTCAGAAGATCGAGAAAATTGGGAACTATGGAAAATTGGAGACTGTCCCTAAAGGGACATATCACCACGGCACTGAATTGCTCACAAAGGTTCAACCGCCGATATCTTCTTTATCCTGAGGTCACCGAATCGCTCCTCCCAGCTCATCAGATCATCTTTGGAAACTTTGACGTTCAGAGTCACCCTGGTGAAGACCCTGTTCAGACTGAAGGTGAGGGTTGTTACCATCCCTTTTTCAAAATTCACAACCAGTCCCTTCCTCTTTCCTCTGTAACTAATGGTCACGTTCTGGTCCCCCTGTCGGACATCGCTCAG
>DTYK01000032.1 GCA_012961925.1 Candidatus Latescibacterota bacterium | reverse complement strand
TGGGAAAGGCTAAAAGGGGGTCGTCCAAGCCAAAATCTTTGAGGAAGGAGGTGAGGCTGTGAAGAGAAAGCTGGTGAAACGGCCACTGCGGGAGTACGGGTTTGGCAAGAAAGGGGATGTCTATGGGTATGATTGGGACCCTGGGTGTTTTATGAGCTTGATAGGTCTTGGATTTAGCGTTGCCAGCCTCGTCCTTGCCCCTCCTGGGGGAGCTGCGTTGCTGGTCGCTTCTTTAGGCACGTCTGCCTCGCTGCATGGAACTCTTTTCAGTTGCTTTGAATAGTATCAGAGGTAAGATGTGAAGCCAGGGAGGGGACCAATTCCTGCCGGAAGGGAATTTCTCCTCTCTTCTGGTTCTTATTACTCAAGTGGAGATGACTTTGAGAACTGTTCTCGCCACTTTGGTCTGGTTGAGGTATCGCCTGTTCGTTCACAGGATAAGGTGGAACAAGTTCCAGTATGCCATTCTGGGCCTTATGTTCCTGATATTGGCGCTTTCGGGTTCGTTCCTGTTCGGGGCGCTTTTCTACGAGGCCCAGCGGCTGTTGCATACGGAGGACTCGGTCCTTTTAAGGGAGGTCGTGCATCTCTACTGCCTGTTGATCTTCTTTGCCTGGGCCTCTCTGAGTTTGTTCTGGGGGATGTGCTCTCCGGGCATGGCGCACATCTCACAGATGGCACAGTTTCCTCTTTCCTTCAGACGGTTGTACGGGGCGAACCTTTTATCCGGGCTTGTCGACTACTGGATCGTTGTGTTCGGCCCGGTCTTTGTATGGCTCGTGGTAAGTCTGACGTCGGCAGATGCCCCACTTGCTACCTTCTCGATGGCATTTTCAGTTATGCTTTTCGTCGGAGCTACCTACCTTCTGGTGTATGTCTCAGATCTATGCCTGGGGATGTCTTTCAAGTTCTTGAGCTACAAAAAGTTGTTCGCTGCCGTCCTGGCTGCCATATTGGTTGTGGTTTTGGTTATAGCCGCAAGCTGCTTCCCTGCAGTTGATGGATACCTATTGCAGTTGCGATTGTCGGAATATTCCATCTTTACCCCTCCGGGACTTTTGGCCGAACTTCTGTTGGCAGCCAGCGCAGGAAGATACTTATCTTGGGCGGGATATGGGCTTGGCCTGTTGGGCTATCTGGGATTGGGTTGGTGGGCAGGATATCGGTTGACGAGGTGGAGGGTGTTCGAAAAGGCGTTTAGGGCCAGGACAAATATCCAGCAGAGACAAAATTCGTTTGAAAGACTATTTGAGCTTGTGAAGACTTTTATTCCTTCGTTTTACCTCCCGATCACTGTTAAAGACTTGCTTTACTTGATGAGGAATCCCCGGATGAAACTGCTGCTTGCACTTGTGGCAATTTGGACGATCAGTTTCCCGGCTATCTACACGGCCGCAAGCGCTGCTATAGCCCCGAAGCACCTGCTTTGGTTCCTCGGCTACACGCTAGTGCTTACCTGGGGGGGTTGGGAGAACCTCTTCGGTTTGGAGTCGAAAGGCATGGTGAACAACTACCTCCTTCCGGTTCATAAGAGGCAGGTCGTTGTCGGCAAGAACCTCGCTCTGGGCCTGCTACAGTTGACATCCATGGCTCCGGGTCTCCTGTGGACGCTATATCTGTGTTGGAAGAACGGTATCTGGTGGGAGGGAATATCAATGATGGCAAGCCTATTCTATTTGATGGCATCCCGCGCCCTTTTTGGGAATGTGAGCTCGCTTCGTTTCCCTATCCCCATGCAATTCAACCAGATTATGGGACCCTGGAAGATAGTCCCTGGGGCGGGAGTGGTTTCTATCCTCGGATTGCTGTGTGCAGTTCTTCCACTGGCTGGCGGTGTGTATCTTTTTCATTACCTCTATCCGAGGCCTCAAGCTATGGCAGGCACGGTTGTCTTTCTTTGTGCCTTAATGTTGGCTTTATACCGGCTTTCTCTGCCAAGGGTCGAACGCATCTTTGAGGAGAGAAAGGAACAGATATTGATGGAATTTCGGGCCCACATCTCAGCATAAGGAGAGATGATATGGAGTATACAATCTATGCGGAAGGTCTTACCAAACGGTTCGGTAACCTCACAGCGGTTGATGATGTATCTTTAAAGGTGGAAAGGGGAGCTCTTTTCGGCTTCATAGGGCCCAACGGTGCTGGAAAGACGACGACCATCAATATGCTCACCGGCCTTTTGACCCCGACATCAGGAACTGTGGAGATCCTCGGATTGGATCTTAAGAGAGATTCTGTGGAGATAAAGCGGAATATGGGGGTGATGCCGGAAAGTTCGGCCCTTTATGAACAGTTGACAGGTGAGGAGTATCTGTATTTCGTCGGAAGAATGTATGGGCTGGAAAAGGAGGAAATACATTCTCGATGCGAAGAGCTTTTTGAATTTATGGAATTACAGGACTACAGGAAAACCTATATTTATGAATACTCCATGGGGATGAAGAAGAAGCTCTCCTTAGCTTCTATTTTCATTCATGATCCAAGGGTTTTATTTTTAGATGAACCGTTCGAGGGGATTGATCCTGTTTCGTCGAAGTTGATCCGCGGTGCCTTGGAGCAGATGAGGGACAAAGGGGCTACCATCTTTTTAACTTCTCATATCCTGTCCACTGTAGAGAAGATGTGCACAGAGATCTGCATCATCAACAAAGGAAAGATCATATTCACATCCCCCACGGAAGAGATCAGAGACAGGATCAAAAACGAACTTAACCAGAGTAAGTGTACCGACTTGGAGGGCGTGTTTCTCAGCCTGGTTGCTCCGGAACAGGAGGGGAAGGGTCTATCGTGGCTGAGAAAGTGATGCGAAAGATTGGGAGGTCCTGAGGTAATACCAGAGATGAGACTTCTCTGGAGGGATGGTCACGAAGCCGGGTCCGAGCAATCCGTTAGCGAACCGGAGGAACGTTTGGCCTCTTTCAAGTCCAAAAACTTGCAAAATCTGCATCGGCTTTTCCATTACCTGAAGCCTTACTGGTCCAAGGGTGCACTGGCAGCCGTCGCAGCCGGTTTAGGAGTTATCCTCACCCTCCCCCTGCCCTTGTTGTCTATCTACATCATAGACTATGTGATCGGCGAAGGTAACACAGCTATCCTGCATCTGATCTGCCTGTCTCTGGTCCTGTTAATCCCCCTGGGCACGCTTCTGAATTTTGTACAGGAGTACTCTTTGAAGGCCTTTGCCCGCCGTGTGATGTTAGACCTCCGGGTAGCCTTATTTCAACATCTGCAGAGCCTTCCTTTCTCTTTCATCCAGCGTACCCAAACGGGTTATCTGGCCTCACGGGTGAGCGATGATGTGGGTCTTCTGGATATCCTGCTGGCAAGGACCTACATAAGCCTTGTAAGCAGCGTTATAGTGCTGATCTTTGGTATCTTTATCATTTTCTATATGGACTGGCGACTCTCTTCGGTGTCCTTGGTGATTTTACCTTTTCTGGCTGCCAATGATCTTATCGCCGGGAAGAAGCTGAGAGAAAGGAATATCGCCCTTCAGGAGGCTCGGGCAGCAGCCTTGTCCAAGACAGTGGAGAGCATTGCCGGTTTCTTTGTAATGCGTGCGTTCAGAAGGGAGAAGTACGAGCTGTGGAAGATCTTCAAGTTCAGAAGACAGGAGATCAACGCAGAGATCCAGGTGGGGGTGGTTCGGTTCATAACCAATAGCATTGCCGGATTTCTGAACTCCTTTGGTATGATCATCATCCTGTGGTATGGGGCCTATGAGATTATCAAAGGCCGCCTGACCTTAGGACAGTATGTCGCCTTTAACTCCTTTCTGGGTTATCTTTATGGTCCCACTAAGACGCTTTCCACGCTTTATATCGATGCCCAGAAAGGACTGGCCGCCTTGGAGCGGATCTTTCAGGTCATGGATTTGAAGCCCCAGACGATAGACCGCCCCTCCAGTAGGTCGGTTCAGTTCTCCCGGGGAAGGATAGAGCTTCGTGATGTGGCCTTCAGCTACGACTCAGGGCCGCTTATCTTAAAAGGTGTCAACTGCCGAATCGAGGCGGGCGAAACCGTGGCCCTGGTGGGAGCCAGTGGGGTTGGAAAGACCACCCTTGTCCACCTCATCTGCCGGTTTTTGGAACCCTTCCAGGGGCAAATTCTTATTGATGGCTATAATGTCAGGGATATACGCTCGAAGACCTTGCGGGATCAGATCGCGATTGTGGAGCAGGAGATCTTCCTCTTCAGTGGCTCCATTGCCGACAACATCCGTTATGGGAAGCCCGATGCCAGTGAGGGCGAGGTGGCACGTGCAGGCGGGATGGCAAATCTGGAGGAGTTTGTCAAGAGATTACCTGAGGGCTACGAGACGCAGTTGGGGCAATTAGCTCACACCATCTCGGGAGGGGAGAGGCAGAGGATTGCTCTGGCAAGAGCACTTATCAGAGACCCGAAGATACTGATATTGGATGAGGCGATGTCAGCCCTGGATGCTGAGGCCGAGGCAGCCGTCCAGGAGGCAATCCGACGTGCCATGAGAGGCCGGACCACTATCTTAGTTGCCCACCGACTCTCCACGGTTATGGTTGCAGATAGGGTCCTTGTGATGGCCGATGGTAGGATTGTAGAGGAGGGAAATCCTCAAGAACTCATACATAACAAGGACGGGAAGTTCTACAAGCTGTTTGATAAACAGTTGGGAAGATGGAGTGACAATTCCGTTCCCCAAACACAGTCTCCCTCCGATGAGAATGTTTGATGTCCTCCGAGAAACGATGCGAAAAGGCACCGTCAGGGAGCGCACCATCCGTAGAATCACAGTTGCGGTCTCTGTGGTTATCCTTGGGATCCTGCTTGCGGTCTTCCTCGGGAGAATAGATCTAACAGTGGAGGGCAAAGGTGCGGTCATCCTCTCCCGGAAAGCAGGTGCCTCAGCCAGAACGATTACAGATAGTTCGTTTGCTGAGGCCCAAATACTTGTGACCTTACCTCCAGCAAGTTTTGCCAGGGTGAAACCGGGTCAGATAACATATATCTTCCTCAAAACGGATGAGCCAAGACCAGCTCGCTTGACGGGAACAGTAGTCGCTCTGACCTTTAGAATGGCCCGGGGTGGGCAGGTGCCGGTAGTTCGCATTAAGCCGGGAGCGGAGTGGACAGAGGTCTGCAGTGTGTTGTCCTCGCCCGCAGCCTCTGGCCAGCGCTGGCAGATGCCTGTAAAGGCGAAAATTGTAGTGGAGGAGAATAAACCTATTTACAGGTTGCTCTGGGAGACAGCCTTTCGGAGGAGGATGAGACAATGAGCCGGGGAAGCATAAGGCTGGCAACCGTCTTCTTGGTATTCTTTTCGGTATTTTTATACGGCCTGAATGCTAAGGGAGGTTCTCTCTCCCCGGCCTCACCGGGGACCGGGGATCAGGAGGTGCCGGATGCCCCCATGGATAGTCTTACCATACTACTTTCCTGGAATACCAGGAGTGAATTGGACCCCTGTGCCTGCCCGCTTAAGCCCTCAGGGGGGCTTTCCAGACGCGCCTCTATTATAAGGTACGAGAGGATGCTCAATTCAAACCTACTTTTGCTGGACGCGGGTCGAATCGTGGATCGCGATGATTTCTCCAGTCGGTTAAAGATCTATGAAAACCTGAAGGTTCTGAAGTACTTGGGCTATGCGGCCGTTGGGATCTCTCTGTTCGACCTTAGATTTGGGAAGGCTTTCTGGAAAGACGTGAGCCACCGTTCACTTCTTCCCCTTCTGTCCGCCAATCTCCTTAGCCGGACGGGTCAGTATTCTGCTCAGCCCTTCGTCATCAAACAGGTAGGAAAGTTTAATGTGGGAGTGGTGGGTATAACCGGCTTCTCAGGGTTCATCCCTGCAGAGGTGGACTCTACGATCCGCTCGGACTGGGTGTTTCTTAATCCGGTTGAGATTTCTAAGGATGTGATATCTTCAATCCGGGAAGAGGTTGATATCATTATTCTTTTGAGCGATCTTTCTGGCTCAGCTAACAAGCATCTCGTTGAGGTAGTGGAGGGTATTGACATCTTGATCAGTTCTGCCACGGCGGATGCCTTCAGGGATATCTGGGGCGACGATGTGGAGAAGAGATTCGGGCCGCCTCAATTTCAATTGAGGGTTGGCAATACATACCTTTACAACTCCTCGGTACTTGGCCACGGCGGAGAAAGGCTCGGGAAGATAGTCTTAAAGTTTGATGATGGCCGGAAGATCGTCCAGGCTAATTCAGGACTCATTGAGATAGATGAGAACATAGAGAATGATGAGAAGGTTGATGCTATGCTTGCGGAGGTCCGCAAGAAGCTCAATCCAAAATAGAAGTGGAGAACGGGCTTGGCTACTTTAAAGGTGAATGGTGATAGCGGTCATGGGTGATTTTGATTTCTCAGCCTACACCGGCCAAGGAGTCAAGGTCGCTGTGGTGGACAGCGGGATCGCTTCCTCGCATCCGGACATTGGAAAGGTCAACGGAGGGGTGAGGATCCAGATCGACGAGCAAGGAAAGATTCGATTCACTCAAGATTGGTTCGACACAGTTGGCCACGGAACAGCCTGCGCCGGGATCATCCGGAAAAAGGCACCCGATGTCCAACTGTACAGCGTTAAGATCTTCGATGATGCATCTTTGTCCGCAAAAGGCGAGGTTCTGGTGGAAGCGATCCGGTGGTGCGTTGACAACAAGATGGATGTGGTTAACCTGAGCCTGGGCACGAACAGCAGGAGACTTGTCCCCGCCCTGGTTGAGGTCTGTGACTATGCGGAGGAGAACAGGGTGATGATTATTGCGGCGGAGGACAACCGAAGCCGGGAGAGCTACCCTGCTACCTTTCCCAATGTCTTTGGCGTGACAGCCGGCCGGGCCCATGGGAAGTATGCATACCTCTACAGGGAGAACCACTCCATCGAATTTGCCGCCAGAGGTGATCTCCAGAGGGTCTGTTGGCTACATCCCAGATATATTTTCATGGGAGGTACCAGCTTTGCTGCTGCCCACCTCACCGCCCTGGTCGCTTTAATCCTGCAAAAATCTCCTCAGACTGACTTTAATAACGTAAAACAGATCTTGATTGCAAACGCCTCCCATGTGGAGACGAGTCTTATCCGCAATGCCACAAGATGGCCCCGGCTCAGTACACCCCCGATTTCCAAACCTGTCGACTTGAACTGCAAGAAGCTCGACTGGATAAAAAAGGCGGCCATCTATCCTTTTAACAAAGAGATGCATGCACTGATTCGATTTCGTGATCTCCTGAAGTTCGAGATCGTGGGGGTAGTTGATCCAATAGGAAAAGGGCTTGTAGGTAGAGACGCAGGAGAGGTGATTGGCATCGAGTCCGTTCGCCTTAAGATTGGCCATAAGCTAACACAGATCTTAGAGCAGGCTGACACGTTGATCCTGGGGTACGTGGATCAGTTGAGCAGAATATGGGACCGGAATGTGCTAAAGGAGACCTTGGAAAAGGCACTTGGCATGGGGAAACATATTTATAGCCTTACGCCTGTAGACTATTCTACGTATCCCGAGATCTTCGAGATGGCCAGGATGCGCAGGTTACGGATTGCTTTTCCCTTCATTTCACCAGAAGAGTTGAGGGGAATTCCCCCTGAGCAGCTATCCAGCCCAAAACAGATCGACGTGCCGGTGGTAGGCGTATTTGGCACCGGCCCCGAGCAGGGAAAGTTCACCACGCAGCTTGTCCTGAGGCGAATGCTCTTGGCCGTGGGATACAAGGTCGCACAGGTGGGAAGTGAACACCAGTCCGAACTTTTTGGATTCGACCTGACCTTTCCGTATGGTTATGCTTCTGCCGTTGGGATACCGATGAGGGCTTATGTTCCCTACCTGAGCTACAAAATCTGGGAGATATGCCGGTATAGAAGACCCGATATCGTGATAGTCGGGGCCCAGTCAGGGATTATTCCCTATGATTTTTCCGCCTCTCCTTTGACCGGATACACCCTCCCTTCATTAGCCTTCCTGTTTGGTACCAGACCTGATGCCTACATTCTAACGGTTAATAGCATAGATCCGGACGAATATATCCAGGACACCATCGATGCCCTTGAGGCATTGGGGAAGGGTACGACCATACTCCTGACGATGAGCGATAGGCAAAAAGATATCAGGAGCTGGCATGGAACCAGCCGGGTGATCCCGAGACAGATGTCGTCGGACGAGATGTCCAGCAAATTGGACCATTTAGAAGATAGATTCGGCATCCCGGCAACGGAGATAGCCAGCCAGAAGGGACAGGAGAAGCTCCTTAAGACGGTGATAGAATACTTCGCTGCGAAGTGAGGGAGACGAGAATGAACGCCGAAAGGCCAATAGAAGATCGGATTAAAGAACTGATAGTAAGGGTGCTGGAGATTAAAGTAGATCCGGCCGAAATTCTGGACGATGAGAAACTATTCCACGGGGGATTAGGTCTCAACTCTATAGCAACACTGGAGCTTGTAGCGGCCATCGAAGAGACCTTCGGCATTCGGGTTGAGGATGAGGAGTTGACAGTAGCCCTGTTTGAAAGTGTAGCATCCCTGTCCAATTTTGTAAAGGCCAAGCTGGACATCAGAGATGGAGCGGTTCAGAGGAAATGTGTTGAGGGACCGGCACAGGAGAAGGCGGGATCGGCCCCTCATGGACCACAGCTTGGGGTGGAGGAGAGGACACACTGGCCTGGGGTTGCCGAGGCCCTGGAGACAATTTCGCCGGGGCATCGGAGGGCCTTGAATTTTCTTGTAATTCACACGCCTGTCAAGGACTTGAGAGATATAAAGGCAGATTTGATCGTTGAGCATGTGGAATACAGCTATCTTGCGAGGGAGACCCTTCGTTGGGGTAGTCAAATAAACGACCAATTCTTTTTTCGTTATGTTCTTCCTTATCGTATCTGGGCCGAACCGATTGAAAGGTGGCGCAAGTCCCTTTATGATGAACTCTATCCGCTTGTACGACGGATTAATACGCCCATAGAGGCGGCGATGGAGATAAACAGATGGGCGGCGAGTAAGGCCCATTTTGAAGACATCCCCGTAACCTATAAGGGTCCGCTTCACACCATGGCGGATGGATATGGAGACTGCATTGATCTCTCGGTCTTCTTTGTGGCGGCATGTCGTTCGGTAGGTATCCCAGCCAGAGGGGTATTCAGCCCATGGATGCCCTTGGGGCATGATGGGACGCATATGTGGACGGAGGTGTGGGACAAGGGATGGCATTACCTTGGGAGCTGTGAACCCGAGAAACAACCGGACAGAGCCTGGTTCTCAATGCATATCAAGAAGGCAGCCAAGGTCTATGCCCTCTCCTTTCGAAAGACCAAGGTGAGGTTGGGATTGAGGTATTGTCCGGACATCTGGGTTGAAGACGTCACGGGAAGATACACAACTGTGGGCACCTTGAAGGTGAGCGTTTCCGAAGGCCTCAGACCTTTTCCCGGATTCAGGCTATATTTCTTCGTCCCTAACTCCAAGACCCGATTTGTACCCGTTGCGTCTGCCGAAACGAATGCAGAGGGTTTTGTGAAGGTGAAGCTGGGTGCCGAGGTAGAAGTTTACTTCGTCTGTCCAGGAGACCCTCTGGAAAAGTGGGGCCAGTTCGTCCACATTGACCCTCATCGGACGAAGGAGATCCATCTGAGGAGGTAGAACCGGCTCAAGCAACGCGTGGAACCTGTCGGAAGAAAGGGGGGATCTGGTATGATGCTACTTTGAGGTCGTTAAGAAGCTAACTCCTGGAAGCGGTACTGGAACCTTGCTATGTGTGCGGGAACGCCAAGCACCCTCACAGGAGTCTAACGATAGGAGATCCTATAAACACAGAAGGAGGTGATTATGCAGCGGTTTTGTATCTTTCCGGTATTCATAATATTGGCAGCGGTTGTGACCGCCACGGCTCAGATCACACCAGAGATTGGGATGATGCCTCTTTATGCGTCCGCTGCCCATCCCGATCAATCTCCCTTTGCTTTCTACTTGAAAGTAACAGGTCTGAACGAAGGGACATCATATGAATTTACGGCTCGCCTCCGTCAGAACGGCAAGGACTATGGTTCTTTCGCCACCCGCGAGGGTGGAGGATTCGGTAGGGGCTATCTGCCCCTCGGGACAGCCGGGCAGGATGGCGAGTTGTCGAAATGGGTGTTTTTGAGACCAAGTGCGTCCAACCCCCTCCCTGGGCAGTGTGAGGTCCGGATAAGGGTGAGGGAGGCCGGTGCGTCAACGCCGGAACCCGTTGACTTCCCGGGCCCGACGTTGCTTGACATGTCCGATGCCGGCAACGGTTCCTGGGTTACAGGGGATGACACTGGAGGCCCTCCCGGGGGTTTGATCGTCCTTGTTTACAACGGTGCAGGTGATGTGCTCGGGGCCTATGCGGCCGAGGACAACAATATAGAAGAAGGATACGAGCCGACAGACGGCTACTGGAAGGTGGTTGTTGCGGCAGATACCGACATTGTCAGGGTTGAGGTGCGGGACTTCGATAACTCAATCTATGCTGTCGATGAAGACCCGGGTTGGATGTCAGGAGATCCAGGAACGACCACGGTTTTGGAAGGGGTCTTGCTTTCCCTCAGTCCTGTTCGGTCGGCTACCTGGGCGGAGATAAAAGCCCTTTTCAGGTAGTTGGATTCGCGGTTGAACCGGATTATCTCACCATAAAGTTATAAGATATCACAGGCCGTCCCGACATACCAGATAACTCCCGACTTTCCGCCGGGCAGGGGCGGCCTGTGCTGGAATTGTCCAGATTAATATGACGGGAACTCTGATCTTGCAGGCTCTTATAAGCTGAGGAGGCCTCCTCCGGGCTTCCGGATTTCCTCGGTTTATTCATCATTCGAGTGGGTAGCCATACCTGGCATCTGAAATGGAGGGCGAGATGAAACGGCTTACGGGTATCGTAGTTATAACGATGTTGCTCCTAACAACAAAACCGGGTTCGGCAGGAGACGCAGACATCGTTATCAATGAAATAATGTATAATCCCGCGCAAGCCCAGGGAACCGATGACGCTTTCGAATTCATCGAATTGTATAATGGAGGATTGGACACGGTAGACGTTGCCGGCTGGAGATTTACCGACGCAGGGAATGATACCGATACCGTAGTTGGCTGGGGCGGAGGTACGACAGAAATCCCTCCCGGTGGTTATGCGGTGATTACCGATGCCGATTCCGAAGTTGATGTTCCAGCAACAGCCGTGCATTTATCAACAGGAGACAATGCGATAGCCACCTATGGGTTAAGCAATAATGGGGAGCACATCGCATTATTTTCTGATACTGGGGCGATTATTGATAGTCTCACATACAATGACACCGTTGCATGGGGCGATTCAGCACGTGGGTACGGGTCTTCCTTGGAGTGTATTGATCCGAGCGAAGACAACGCTTTAGCCTCAAACTGGGCCGCAAGTACCCCTGCCAGTGCCTATGGCACTCCCGGCAGGCGGAACAGCCGTGTGGAGATAACGGCGCCGGCTGTTATTACATCATTAACAACTGCTAACCCATCTAATACCACTATAGACCTCTCATGGGTGAATCCGGGGGATTCTGATTTCACAGGGACGCTGGTGGTCAGAAAACAGGGTTCTATCCCTACAGGAACGCCAACCCACGGGGAGCCATACGGTCAGGGCGATAATATGGAGGACGGAACGGTTATCTACAATGGCAGCGGGTCGTCCTTTACGGATACCGGTCTTGCCGAAGGGACGACATATTACTACCGGGCATTTGCCTTCGACGAGGTCCGAAACTATTCAAGCGGTTCTTCAAACATCCATGATACCACGCTTCCGGTCACCCTCATATCCTTTACGGCTCTTGCGGGTGACACGGGGGTTATACTGAGGTGGACTACAGGGTCCGAGATCCACAATAAAGGGTTCAACATCTATAGGGCTGAAAGGGATACGACGGGGGGCTACAGGAGTGATCAACCGGACGCCGGCGAATATATTAAGATCAACCCTGAGCTGATACCCGGGGCCGGGACATCGACGACCAGCAACGAATATTCCTTTACAGATCTTAATGTTCGACCGGGAGCCATTTATTTCTACAAACTGGAAGATATAAGCCTGGATGGGAGAAAAGAGCTCCACGGGCCGATCGTCATTACGATAGAGCCTGGAAGACAAGGCTGGGGGGAGAATGGAGGGAAATTTCCAGACCACTTCTGGCTCGGGCAGAACTTTCCGAACCCCTCGAACCCTCAGACCACGATCCAATTTGGAGTCCCTTTCTCAAACAACGGCGGGGCAATCTTGTTGGAGGTCTTTAATCTCATCGGCCAAAAAGTGAAAACACTCTATGATGGAGAAGTCCAGCCTGGCTACTACCAGGTCATCTGGGATAATCGCGATCAGGACGGGAGAAGAGTCGCCGCCGGGACCTACTTATATATGTTGAAAACGGGTGATTTCATGATAGCAAAGAGGATGATGGTGATAAGGTGAGCCGTAAGTTTATGTTGTAGCCCTGTTTAGACAACCTATCAATCCTGAGGTGTGGGGACAAGCTGAATCTTTGTAAGGGGTAACCTCGAGGTATGGGTGAAATACCTGATCGAGGAGGGCAAAGTCTTTATCGCTATTCCCCCTTCTTGCAGAGGGGAAGATGTTGCCTAAAAAGGAACTATGTCAATTCCCGTATCGTGAGGCTGCTACGAAAGCAGATGGATGGAGGTTTTTCTATCTGATGGGGGGTTCTATGAGGGGGAG
>DTYK01000031.1 GCA_012961925.1 Candidatus Latescibacterota bacterium | reverse complement strand
TAGAACTGCAGGAATGGAGCAGGAAGATTCCGTTTAACCTGCATCAGGGATAGAGTGGACCAGGCTTGAAGGCTCGCTGGGCTTGTGCGCGTGCAATTCAGGCCTCCTTTAACCGCTACATCGGAGATATTTGAAGGATATCGATTACAAAGCTGCCAGAGCAAAGATGGTCGCCTCTCAGCTTGAGGCGAGGGACATCGTTAATCCAAAAGTGCTTGAGGTGATGCGTAAGGTCCCCCGGCACAGATTTGTTGACGAAGGCCTCTGGTCTCAGGCTTATCTCGATCATCCTTTGCCGATAGGAAAAGGTCAGACCATCTCACAGCCCTATATGGTAGCCCTGATGACCCAAACGTTAGGGTTGTCAGGCGATGAGAAGGTGCTTGAGGTAGGAACCGGCTCCGGGTACCAGGCTGCAATTCTGGCCGAAATGGCCAGAGAAGTGTATACTATCGAGAGATGCCCCGAGCTGGCAGAGAGGGCCCGTTTGGTGCTTGAAGGGCTGGGATACGAAAACGTAACGATTAAGATCGGCAACGGTACCATCGGTTGGAAGGAGCACGCTCCCTATGACCGCATAATCGTCACTGCCGGAGCGCCCGATGTCCCTCGCAGCCTTGTGGAGCAGTTGAAAGACGGAGGCCGGATGGTTATACCTATCGGTGGGACTTATTACCAGGATCTGGTAGTCGTCGAAAAGAAGGGGGAGAAGACAACCAGGGAGGCGATCTGTGGCTGTAGCTTTGTACCCCTGGTCGGAAAACACGGGTGGAAGGAATGATCCAGCAGGTCGTTGAACACCTGGGGGCGCTTCCGAAATCGTTTGTCACCGTTATGATCGCCATGCTACCGATCGTTGAGCTCAGAGGCGCGATTCCATGGGCCCTGACAGCCGGAGGATTTGGGTGGAAGGAGGCCTATCTCTATGCGGTCCTGGGCAATTTCATCCCTGTCATTCCACTTCTCCTGCTCCTGGAACCATTTTCTTGTGGGCTGAGAAGGTACAGGCCATTCGACAGCTTCTTTACCTGGCTCTTTGAGAGGACCAGAAGGCGCAGCGGTATAGTGGAAAAATACGAGGCCCTTGGGCTGGCCCTCTTCGTCGGGATCCCGCTGCCAGTGACCGGTGCCTGGACAGGTACGGTTGCCGCCTTTATCTTTGGCATTCGGTTGAGATTTGCAGTTATGGCCATCATTACAGGGATTCTCCTGGCCGGAGTTATCGTCACCCTGGCGTCGCTTGGCCTTTTAGGTGCGATCTCTCGCTTTCTGATCGCCACTCAGACCGGGACCTGATACGGCGATCTCCATGGGACATCGGATAAGCTCAGCGCATAGGAATTTTCGTTTTCAACCACAGATTAACACAGATTTTTCACAGAAAATGAAAAATTCTTTTAAGCCTTTGTAAGCTGTGGTTTCATAATTTAACCATAGATTACCGACTGAGTTTGATCGGGGCGTAGCGCAGACCGGTTAGCGCGCGGCGTTCGGGACGCTGAGGTCGAGAGTTCAAATCTCTCCGCCCCGACTGAAAGAGGATCAGATATGGTGCAGATAGGGGTAGTCGGGGCCTCCAGTTGTTCTGAAGACATCTGCAGTCTCGCAGAGGAAGTCGGCCGCCAAATTGCAAGAAGGGGGGCCGTACTTATATGCGGTGGTCTTGGTGGAGTGATGGAGGCAGCATGCCGTGGTGCGAGGGCAGAGGGCGGAATGACCATCGGCATCCTGCCCGGATCAGATAGAAGGGAGGCCAATTCCTTTGTTGATATAGCGGTGGTGACGGGAATGGGTCAGGCTCGCAATCTCATAATCGTTCAATCGTCAGACGCAGTTATTGCCATTGCAGGGGGATACGGTACGCTCTCGGAGATTGCTCTGGCCTTAAGGTCTAATGTGCCCGTCATCGGGGTTTCAACCTGGGATATCGCGGCGCCGATCATCCGGGCTAAGGATGGCCCCGAGGCTGTGGCAAGGGCATTTGATAGTCTGAGGGCTTAAGAGATGCCATCGGGTGTGAGGGCACATATAATCGTCTCTGGAGTTGTTCAGGGCGTCGGGTACAGATTCTTTGCCCAACGCGTGGCTCTCAACCTTGGTCTTACTGGCTACGTCCGAAACTTACCGAACGGGAAAGTGGAAGTCGAGGTCGAAGGCAAACAAGGGCCCGTAGACGAATTCATTAGAGAACTGCGCAGGGGACCATGGTCCGCACATGTGACCGCCCTTAGCGTCGAATGGTCAGAATACAGAGGCCAGTTCGAAGGGTTTCAAATAAGATTCTAAAGATTGGGGACGGGTTCATATTTCTATCAGTTCAGAAGCATGTAGGTGGAAGGAACCTGGTTTATCGAGATTTGGAGATATTAACAGATGACAACGGATTCGAAGGTTGTACCGCTGATCTCGGAAGAGGAGATCAGAAAAAGGATAGAAGAGCTTGCTGCAAAGATTTCAGAGGACTACCTGAACAGAGAGCTGTTAGTAGTGGGGGTCCTCAAGGGGGCATGGGTCTTTATGGCCGATCTGGTAAGAAGGCTCACGATACCGGTTAAGTGTGATTTTCTGGGTGTGGCAAGTTATGGCTCAGGCTCGAAGAGCTCAGGTGTAGTCAGAATTGTCTCAGATCTGACGAGTTCCGTCGAAGGGAAGGATGTCCTCCTTGTCGAAGACATTGTCGATACAGGCCTTACACTGAATTTTCTCAAAGACACGCTGTGGCTGCGGAGGCCGAAGAGCCTAAAAGTCTGTGCCCTTCTTGACAAACCGGCAAGGCATATAGGGGAGGTGCATATCGATTACTTGGGGTTC
>DTYK01000030.1 GCA_012961925.1 Candidatus Latescibacterota bacterium | reverse complement strand
CTGCGATGGGCAGATATACGAACTGGTCCCAGGGTGGCTCAGAGGTGGCATCAACTGCATGTTCCCCATTGAGGCGGCCCACACCGATCCGCTGGTACTCAGAGAGCGATATGGACATCAGATTCTGCTCATCGGTGGTGTGAACAAGCGAGCCCTCATCGCTGGCAAAGAGGCTATTGACCGTGAGCTTGAACGGTTAGCACCGCTGGTAGAGGATGGCGGATACATCCCCACTGTCGACCACCGTGTGCCCCCAGATGTGTCATTTGAGAACTACTGCTATTATCTGGAAAAGAAGGAAGAGATTCTAAAACTGGGGTGATTGAAATTAAAAAAAGGCAGAATGTGGGAAATCAGGTGCACATATATCTGTATAGGATTGGAGATCTTGGAAGCGAGGGGGACTATATGCCAACAACTGGCCGCTCTGGCGTCGGGAATGCGACGAGCGTTCGCGAAGATACCTCAGTGGCGAGGAGAAGATTCCTCTCAAGCGCAGTCATGAATATGCCTCGGTGATTATTGAGGCGGCAGAGACGAACGAACCCGCCGTCATCTATGGCAGTGTACCCAACAAGGGGCTCATTGATTTTGAGATAGGTGAGCTTCTGAACCCTCAAAAGTCTGGAGTTAGCTGGAGAGCCCTCCTACGTCTTTGGTTATGATTTGAGTAGAAATGTGGGGAGTGTCCCCAGGCGATGATTGACAGACTGAACCACTACCAATTGTAAAGGAGAAAATGCTATGTCAGCAAACAATAAGATCAAAGGAAACGTCTGGGAACTCGAAACTTTATCTCTGGTGCCATACTACCGCTCTTACCTTGGCAACGGGTATCTTGGCGTTCAGGTGTCGCAGGACGGTACCGGGGTGGCTGCCGATCCCCCAGTCAGGAGCTTTATCGCCGGAGTATACGACGGGGAATATGAGCAATTGGTAGAGATACCACGCTGGAGCGGGATCGGACTCTTTAACGGCAAAGGTTGGCTGACTTTTGACGAGCCCGAGAAAATCACCGGCTATCGGCAGACCCTGGATATGAAGAGGGCCTGTCTCCGTACCCAGTACACCTGGGAATATAGGGGGCGGGCCACGGATTTTGATATCACCTTCTTCATCTCAAGGGAGGATGCGCATCTGGCGGTACTTCGGTTCTCCATCGTGCCCCACTACGAAGGGGAAATCGTTCTGGAAAATAGTTTAAATGCCGACGCGCTGGATAATCTGAACCTTCAACAACGGGGCTCGGAGGCCGGGGACCTCTGGCTGGAGGTGATGACCCGCACGTCCAACGTCCGAATTGCCCAGGTCCTCGGCATATCCTGTCCTGATAAATTAACCGGTTTTAAACAGGAGGTGGATTCGCCCGGATCGAAGCAGATTAGGCAGCGCCTTCGATTCAAGGTGGAGGAAGGCCGGCGATATACCGTCTACAAATACGTGAGCCTTTTCACCTCTTACGATTTGGAGGACCCCCTTCGTGGGGCGAGACAACGAATCAGGGAAGCGGAAAGCCAGGGGTATGATCGGCTCCTTAAGGCGCATTGTGACGCCTGGAACGAGCTCTGGGAGAGCGACATCCTCGTGGACGATCACAAACTCCAACGGCGAATTCACTCGGCCTTCTACCACCTGCTCTCCAGCGTTCGGGAGGGCCAGGATCACAGCATCCCTCCTATGGGGCTTTCGGAAGATGGCTGGGGCGGACATATCTTCTGGGATGCGGAGGTCTTCATGCTACCGGCGCTCCTACTGCTCCATCCTGAGCTGGCAAAGAGTATGGTTATGTATCGTTATCGGACATTGGGCGCCGCCAGGGCCAATGCGACGGAACAGGGGTATGAGGGTGCGGCGTATGGATGGCAGACGGGCAGGACTGGAAAGGAAGCCTCTCGTGGCGGTCCTTCCAAAGAGATTCACATCACGGGCGATGTGGCCTGGGGTCAGTGGCAGTACTATCTGGCTACCCAGGATCGTGGCTATCTGGAGAACTACGCCGGCCAGATCATCATCGAAACCGCCAAATTCTGGGCGAGCCGGGTTACCTACAATGAGAACGCCGACCGCTATGAGATATTAGGGGTGGTTCCCCCTGACGAATCCACCTGTGAAGTGCACGGGCTTCCGACAGTGGATAACAGCGTGTTCACCAACGCCATCGCTCAGTGGAATCTGCGCACCGCCGTTAAGGTCTGTGAAATTTTAGGAAGGGATTACCCCGCTGCCTGGAAGGAGATCGCCGACAGGATGTATCTGCCTTTTAACCAGGAGCGGCAAATCTATTTAGAATACGATGGCTACAGCGGGCATCCGATAAAGCAACCCGATGTGGGGGAGATGATCTTCCTGCTGGAGCATCCGATGAGCCAGGAGATTATCGCAGCCAACTTCGACTATTACCGGGAAAAAGCCGATCGGGAGCTTGGTCATTCCTTTTTCCCCTCCGTTCACCCTATCGTTGCCTGCAGGCTTGGCAGACGCCAGGAGGCCTATGAGCTGTTCGTGGAATGGGACGGATTTTTTCTACCACCTTTTGAGGTGATGCGTGAGTGCCTCTGCAACGAAGGCATAGTCTTTCTCACATCGTTTGGCGGCTTTCTCCAAAATTTCCTCTATGGGTTTGGTGGAATACGGATAGGAGAGGATGGGTTAAAAGTTCAACCCCTTTTGCCGGATGAGTTTTCTCGTATCATCTTCAAACGGATATTCTATGGTGGTAAGGCGTACCGATTGATCGTCGAGAAGAAAGGTGGTCAGGACAGCTATGAACTTAAGGAATGACGTCCTTGCAATCTCCCGCGGTGTTTAAGTCTTCTATAGAAGTTCCTCCGGGTTGGGAAAGGGTATGCGTTCAGCCGGAGGTGACGCTGGAGGAGCCCCCCATGAGAACACGCATAGAGAGGTATGAGGTTACCGTTCTGGTACTTTCTTTCGACGCAGGGTCCGGCAGGACCTATCGATCGACTGGTTAACATTGAGAGGGTACCGAACTGCGTATCGACGTATCCATGGCTGTCACGTCTTATGTGAAAAGTCGATGGCGCCGACATCTGGTCCTATTTGGGCAACGACAGGATGGGGACCTGCTTCGAGACAACGGGGTCAGCATACGCCCAAATTGAGTCAAATAAAAACAGGAGGTACATCCGCCATGCCCAGAGAATTGATTGCGATTGCGCCCAGGAAATTGACCTGGAGAGAATACGAAGAAGGGCCTCTCGGTCCAAACCAGGTCCGGATAAGGAGCTGCTTCTCTGCAGAGAAGCACGGCACCACCCTTCCGATTTACCGTGGCACATCTCCGGTGAGCCAAAAGGCCTTTGATTCTGAGTTGGGAATATTCATCACCAAGGATTCAGGAAGAGGTTGGTCGCCATCGTTTCCCATGTCGCTTGGGAATATGACCGTAGGAGTGGTGACGCAGGTGGGGAGCAAGGTGAGTCGATTTAAGGTCGGCGACAGGGTTTACGGTCATCTTCCCATTCGAGAGACCCATACGGTGAGCGAAGATGCCATCGAGGTGGCTCCACCAGATTTGAGGGATGAGCAGCTTGTCTGCATTGATCCTGCAGAGGTGGCGTTAATGGCCGTCCGCGAAGGACAGATACGACTCGGCGACACCGTAGCGGTATTTGGCCTCGGCGCAATTGGCCTGATCGCGGTTCAGATGGCCAAACTCTCAGGCGCCCTCATAGTTATCGGAATTGAGCCGATTGAAAGAAGGCGTAGGCTTGCTCGGAAGTATGGCGTAGACATCCTGCTGGATCCAAAGGAATGCGACGTCGGCTATGAAATCCGGATGAAAACAGGGAAGAAAGGGGTTGATGTCGCCATTGAGACCAGCGGCTCCTATCAGGCATTGCATCATTCAATCCGCGGAACCAGATATGGCGGAAGGGTTGTCCCCGTCGCCTTCTACTGTGGAGAGGCAAAAGAGCTCCGTCTGGGAGAGGAATTTCACTTCCTTCGCCAAACGATGATCTCCGGGGCAAGGGTGGAGAGCGAGCCTTATCGAGATTACCCCCTCTGGGACAGAAAACGGGTATATGAGACCGTGATCGAACTGTTGCGGAAAGGGAAGATAGAGGTTGATGGCCTGCTTTGCCCGATCGTGAATTTCGAAGATGCGCTCTCTGCTTACAAACTTGTTGACGAAAGGCCTGAGGAGGCGATTAAATTGGGGGTCAAATACCCCTACCGTCAAGTGGCTGAGGAAATTGGAGATTGAAAATGGCACTTGGGTTTCGTATATTACTTCGTGTCGGACAGGACGGGACTTTAATTTCCGCTGTTCCCTAACCGGTCACAAAGGCCCGGGCACCAATGTCGAAGGCACCTGTTTTGGCTGGGGCTTAATCATCCCCTCTCGGTTTAGGTCCTGTGGAAGGGGTGAACGGCTGCTTCGAAACGGCCCGCTGTCAGCCTAGTAGGGCTGAAGGATTCCAATGTCCTGATCACTGCGTTCAAAAAGGCTGAGGACGGAGATGTATTTATCTTATGCTTCCTCAGGCCTCAGAAAAAGGATGCCGACGCAAAGATATCTTCCCCTCCTGTGGCAGGTCGTCAAAAGTGTCTTTCGAACCTATCTGGTGGAAGGGAATCAAAGGCCATTACAGAGATATGGGCCGGGGATAGGAATACCCGGGGTCCTCGGAGTTAGCCACGTTGAGAGTCGTCTTTGAGATATAGATGGAGAGGGCCTATTAGCGAGGTTTCAGGAAGCAGGCGGGGAGAGGAGGCGATAAAAATGGCAGGAGAAAAGGTCAGAATCGGTATAATTGGGCTTGGTCACAGGGGGCACTGCTTCGCGGAGATCTACCACAAGAATCCTAAAGCAGAGCTGGTAGCCATTGCGGATCCAAGTGAACAGAGACGCACAGAGGTGGGAAGGGGGCTTGGTATCCCTGAAGATCGCAGATATCCGGGTTTCGAGATATTAGAGAGAGAGGACATAGATATGATCTCCATCCATATGCCTGATCACCTACATGCCGAATCCTTTATCAAAGCCATCAACACAGGCAGGCATATCTTTGTCGAAAGCCCTATGGCCGACTCTCTGTCGGACATTAGGCGCATGTTAGATGCTTGGCGAGGGACCGAGCTGAAGGTGATGGTCGGGCATGTCCTGCGATTCAACCCCTATTTTCGCATGCTGAAGGAGATGCTCGTTGAGGGTATCCTTGGTCGTATCTTCTACATGGAAGCCGACTACATCCACAATCTCCGCCAAAAGGTTGAGCCAGGCCGAAGCAGCCTGGGCCTGGATATGGAGTGGTCTCCCCAAACAGGGATATCGATCGTTAGGTATGGGGTATATCCCTTTGACCTGATACGCTGGTATGCAGGCTCCAGGCCCACCGAAGTACAGGTATTTTCAAACCACATTGCTTTTCCAGAGATGGAGCATGATGATTGCACCGTCGCAATATTCAGGTTTGAAAACGGGTGCATCGCCAAAATTGCAGTCTGTCTCGGAGCGATTGCCCCCTTTGCTCGATATAATAACATGACAATCTATGGCACTAAAGGTTCGATCATTCGTGATAAACTGTGTCTCAAGGGGTTCGGCGCGAAAGAGGTTGCACTGCCGGACGTATATGAACAGGGATATCCTTACGACCTGGAGGTAGACCATTTCCTCGATTGTATACTCCAGGACAGAAGGCCCCTGGTTGATGCCCTCGATGGCGCCAACAGTGCTGCAGCCATCATCATGGTGGAAGAGGCCGTTAGGCTGAGAAAGTCGGTCAACATCCCCTGGTTCGAATAAGGGATTTTTATCCCAAGACACATCTGTGATAAAGAGGAGGAGTGATGGAAAAAACAACTTGCATTATCCTTATTCTCCGATCGGGACGCATGGTTGTGAAAGAAGACGTGTGAAGATAAATCCGCTCTGTTGAAAACTCAGAAGAGCATCTATGCAGAAGCCAATTGCAATTTGCAGTGGATGCCATTTAAAACTTTAAGATCCTGCCCTATGGAGACATATAGAGACCTCTCCATACCCGAAGGAGTGAGCTTATGGACACAAGAGAAAGGTTCTTGCAAACGCTTCGTTTTGGAATGCCGGACCGGATCCCATATTATGAGCTTGGCCTGTGGCACTCCACAGTGGAGCGTTGGTACGGAGAGGGCCTTCCTGAAGAGGTTCCACAGGACCGAGTGTTTGATTTCCTTGGGTTTGATCGCTTATGGGAAGACGTCGGAGTTAATTTCGGCATGTTACCACCATTCAAGGAGCGGGTCATCCGAGAGGGCGGAGGCCGAAAGGTCATCCTTGACTCCGATGGAATCGAGAAGGAGATCCTCACCCAGGGATCAGAGACCTCTATGCCCCATTTCATAAGGTTTCCCGTTAAGACCCGTGAGGACTTCGAGGCTATCAAACAACGGTATGATCCGGATACAAAATGGCGATGTCCTCGCTGGTGGTCTGACAGGGTCCGGTGCTGGAAGGAACGGGACTATCCCCTGAAGATCGGAGGATTTGGTTTTTTCTGGACGTTAAGGAAGTGGATGGGCTTCGAGAGGACGTTGACCCTGTTTTACGATGATCCTGCCCTCATCCATGAAATGTTGGACTTCCTGGCGGATTTCTATGTCAGGTCGATGGAAAAGGCCCTTCAAGAGACGGACATAGACTGGGCCTATATTTCGGAGGATATGGCGTTCAAAACCGCATCGATGATTTCACCGGCTATGTTCCGGGAGTTTCTCATGCCGGCTTACAGAAAGGTGACGGATACACTCCACAAATATGGGGTGGAGATTATCTTTGTGGACAGCGATGGGAACGTAAATGAGCTGATCCCCTTATGGCTGGAGGCAGGCGTAAACGGCATTCTACCTCTGGAAGTACAAGCTGGAATGGACCCCGTGGCCTTAAGGAGAAGATATGGTCGGGACCTCCTCATCATGGGTGGCATAGACAAGAAGGCACTGGCAAGGGGAAGGTCAGCGATTGAGGAAGAAGTGGTCTCCAAGATTCCCTATCTGATTGAAAAGGGAGGCTACATCCCGATGGTGGACCATACCGTACCGCCTGATGTCCCCTTTGAGAACTATCTTTACTACAGAGAGTTGATCAGGAAGATTGCGGAGGGGTGACCTCTCTTCGATCATCCGCGAGGAGGTATCATGGAGAGAGTGAAGATGGCTGTGGTTGGTGCCGGTCTTTTCGGTGAATACCACGCCAGGGCTTACTACGAGTATCATAGAAGCGAACTTGTCCTGGTCTGCGACATTGATCGGAAGCGTGCCGAGGAGATCGGAGCCAGATACGGTTGCGCCTGGACGACGGACATTCAGCAGGTCCTGGAGAACCCTGAAATCCGAGGGGTGAGCGTAGCCACACCGGATTATGCTCACCGGGATCCAGTGGTACAGCTTCTTCAGGTCGGCAAGCACGTCCTGGTGGAGAAACCCCTTGCCACATCAACAGCAGAGGCAAGGGAGATGGTGAACTTGGCCCGAAAAAACGGCCTCAAGCTGATGGTGGATTTCCACAACCGGTGGAGTCCCGTCTTCGTCCAGGCCAGGCAGACGGTCCTTTCGGAAAGATGGGGCAGGCCGGTGATGGGCTATGCCCGTTTGTCCAACCCTTTAAGGGTACCCATGCAGATGCTTTCCTGGAGTACAAGGTCCGGTCCGCAGTGGTTTCTCCTCCCCCATATCGTCGATCTCGTTCGATGGCTCTTCGCGCAGGAAGCTTTAGAAGTTCATGCCGTGGGATGCAAAGGGATACTTGAGGCGAAGGGTATTGATGCCTATGATGCCATCCAGGCCACAGTTTTCTTTGAGGATAGTTTTGCTACGTTTGAAACCAGTTGGGTCCTTCCTGACAGTTATCCCAGTGTTATCGATTTTTATATGGCTTTATATGGCACAGAGGGGCGTATTGGGATCAAGCCCGACTACCAGGGTATAGAGATTAGCGGAGAGAGGCATGAATGGCCCTTTGTGCTTGGCCAGATAGATGCCCACGGCCACACCATCGGGTTCATGCAGTACCCCATGATGCACTTTGTGGACTCCATTGCGGAGGTCAGAGAACCCCTCGCTACAGGAGAGGATGGTTTTGCCGTGACCGCCATCATCGAGGCGGCGGAACGGTCAATTCAGGAGGAGAAGCGGATTGAGGTCGAGAAGTTATAGCGAAGTCTATGGAGAGGAGGTTTCTCCACAGGTGAGCGGGGATGAAGGCTATTATAAAGCGGTGGCCCGGCTGCGATCCGGGAACAGGATCCTCACTGAAAATGACTTTGAATTCCTGGTCATAGATCGCAGCAAACCGGCACCCCCCTCTAAACCCATCGTGCTGCTTGACCCGGAAGATAACCTGCGAAAATGGATGCAAAGGAGAGGGTTCCCACTTATTGAATTTACAGAATGGAGGGGGAAACCCCACGTAGTTCTGGTCGCTGGCATGAAAGATCCATCAGGTTATTATGAAATTTACGATGAGCTCCGAAAGCTGGGTCAAATGGTGAAGGAAGGCTCTGTGGCCGTCTTTTTGGAAGGGAACTTTAACGACCTGATGTACCTCTTTTTGCGCTTCAACATCGGTCAACAGTCCGGAGTGGGCAGCTTTGTGGGCAATTTCCACTGCGTAAAGCCCCATCCCGTTTTCCAAGGCCTGCCCATGGGCTGTCTCATGGACTGGGAGTACACCGATATTTGGGCGGTGGAAACCATGAAGGAGACCACCATCGGCAATTTGAATCCTCAGACCATAGTCGGTTGCTTCTCTACTACCGGAGACGGGGGGACAGAGTGGGGGTCAGAGATGTTTATCACTTCGCAAGGCGAGGGTAGGGTGCTGATGTCCAAGCTGCGACTGACAGAGACCGTGGATAGGGATCCGGTTGCGGAGCGGATCGTGATGAATATGTTGGCGTGGGCCGCCGAAGGGTTGGCTTAAGGAAATTGGGGACGGGTTCACATTTTTCTATCGCCCGCCGGACGTGCACCTACGGTCCGGGTTTGGCAACCACCGATTTTAACGGGGCAGAAAAGGGTGCGTCAAGGAAGAAGCATCACGAGAGATCTTATAGTTGAAAGAAGGGAGGAATCTGAATGCCTAAGGGATACTTTGTCAGACGGCTGTCCGAGATCAAAGGGGTGCCCTGTCCATGTGGGACGAGCTACCGTCCTATCACCAGGGAGGATACGCCCGTGCTCAATCTGCACGTGACCGAAATCACCGATTCCCAAAGGCATTACCATAAGGGCTGTACGGAGATCTACTACATTCTTGAAGGGAGCGGCGTCCTGGAGGTGGGAGACGACAGGGTAGATCTTACCCCGGGAACGGTGATCCTCATCGAGCCAGGCACGGCCCATCGAGGATATGGAGATTTCAAGGCCTTGATAGTGGGGGTGCCGGCCATGAAGGCGGATGACGAGCACATCATCTGAGTTGCCCAACTATCTTTCACAGGGTGTGAAGATATATACCCTTGAAATGGTCTCATACGAGGTTGACCAGGCCCTGAGGGGATTGGATAAAGTATTATCCCTTTGCTCCCAACGAGCAAGAAGAGGGATAAAAGGAGGCGGCTATGAAATTCGCACTCTTCAGCAAGTTTATGAGGGGCCTTTCCATCGAGGAGGTGGCCAGCAAGACCAGAGCCCTGGGTCTCTCCGCTGTGGAATTTCCTGTGAGAGGTGAATTTGAATGTAATCTGGAGAATGTGGGTAAGACGTTGCCATCGGTTGCCAAAAGACTGCACACAGCCGGTGTGGAGATCGTGGTGGTGGCCAGCGACATCAAGGAGGCTGATCGGAAGGAGGGCGACTACCTCTATGAGGCCTGCCGGGAGGCCGGGGCACCTTTCGTCCGGCCTGGCT
>DTYK01000029.1 GCA_012961925.1 Candidatus Latescibacterota bacterium | reverse complement strand
TCAATGGGTAAGCGACAAAAACGAACCCACATCAAGTGCAGACGATGCGGTAGGGTCTCATTCCATATAAGTAAAATCTATCCATCTCTGCTATTAATACACTTCAAACCGAAAATCACCTACTACATCACAATACCCCATCCTCACCTCAGATCATGGCAGCATTTTCGGAAACAGAGCAACCATCGCTTACGGGGACAAGAGCACATCCACAAACCTCAGATATAAATACGGGGGTAACCTCGGGTGCAACTCCAGAGAGGCGGTTATGATCGAAAACCCTCGTAATTTCAGGCTGCCAAGTTTTGGCACGGCTACCAATTATATCATTGCCAAAGAAGATTATTACTTCGTCTACCCAACTGGATTCCATGAATATGAGCGGAAGTACCGGGGTAGTTTCCAGCACGGGGGTATCTCCATGGAGGAGATGATCCTTCCACTGGCGGTGATGAGACCCAAATAGTCCGGTATATTCCTGGAATTGCGGCGTAGGTTTTCGACTCAGGATCGGCAGCCCATCTCTTTCGGTGTACTCGTCTGATACAACCCCGAACCTGTGTCCTACGTCTTACCTCCGGTTCAGGCATAGTGTTCTTCTCCGGCTGTTTAGCCCGTCGATGGAGCATATTCAGGATGAGATACAGGCTCAGAAAAAGGACAGAGAGCCCTCAGGAGACTCAGAAGTTCGGTGAGGAGTTGGCTCCGGGCCTTGGTCCTGGCACTGTTGTAGCCTTTTTCGGTGAGCTCGGCTCCGGCAAGACCTGTCTTATACAGGGGATCTGTCGTGGGCTGGGAGTTGTTGAGCCAGTGACGAGCCCTGCCTTTGTAATCATCAATGAGTACCAGGGACGCCTGCCTG
Organism: Candidatus Latescibacterota bacterium; assembly: GCA_012961925.1. GTDB lineage: Bacteria > Latescibacterota > MVCY01 > MVCY01 > DTYK01 > DTYK01. The sequence goes on along the minus strand of DTYK01000029.1, from coordinate 3,417 downwards.
TATACCACTTTGACCTCTACCGCATCAAGAGTCTCTTCGAACTTTATGAACTCGGCTGTGAGGAATACTTTTATGGAAGCGGCGTCTGTCTGATTGAGTGGGCTGAGAAGGCAGGTGACCTTCTACCCGAGGATTCGCTGCGGGTTTCCCTGCGTCGGCTTGCAGAAAACGTCAGGGAGATTGCGGTCAACGGCAATGTAGACATCGGGCCTTACACAGCCTGACAGATACCGGGGCGGATTCCTTAACAGGCGGAGCGATCAGCGAGAGCCTGTTTCTACTGACGGAGAGACCGTACCCCTTCCTTAGCGGGTAATGAGGCAATTAGAGAGGCATGGGCAGATGGGCATAGAATTCATCGTAAGTGCTTGTCTGGCAGGGCTTAACTGCCGTCACGACGGGGCGAACTGTGAGCTGTCAGACATAAAGACTCTGGTCAGCGAGGGAAGGGCGCTTCCCATTTGTCCAGAACAGTTGGGTGGGCTGCCGACGCCAAGGTCGATTTGTGAAATCGTGGGAGGAGATGGAAGGGATGTGTTAGAGGGCATCGCAAAGGTCTTCTCCCAGGATGGCATGGACATGACGGAATTATTCATAAAAGGGGCTCAGCAGACCTTGTACCTGGCCCAGCTTATTGGAGCCAGAGGGGCGTTGCTCAAGCAGAAGAGCCCATCCTGTGGATGCGGACAGATCTTCCGGAGAAAGTTGCTTGTGGCGGGCTACGGTGTAACCGCAGCTCTCTTGAAGAAGAACGGCATTCAGGTGGAACCGATGGGTTGATCATAATCTCTGTTGACATTGAGAAGGAGATGTAGTATCTTACAGGTGAAAAGGATCTATGTTGGCGATGAAGGATTATAGCATCTCTCCTCGGATGTGTAAAGGAAAATCTTTTCTTAAGGAGGCAGAAAAGATGTTGCGGAAATGCTTGATGGTATGGATGCTGGTGGTCATCGTTTCTGGTACAGTCTTGGCTCAACAGGCAGAGGTTGGGAGCAGGAGACTTGTGGAGTGCCCAACGGCCGGATTATTGCCAAGGGGCAGTTTTGACCTTGACATGAGAATGTATTCGGAGGGGGGGATACTGGCCGGTGTGGAGATTGGGTTAACGGACAGGCTCCTTGTCGGCCTATCTTACGGAGGGACGGACATCATAGGAAACAAGCCGGTGCACTGGAACCCGAGAGTTGAAGTCGAAGCGAAGTACCGCCTCTCAGATGAGACAAAGCTTTATCCTGCAATGGCCATTGGCTTCAGCTCCCAGGGTTTCGGTCGATATGATGAAAATCTGAAGAGGTATGCCACAAAATCGAAAGGTGCCTATGTGGTTCTCAGCAAGAACTACTCCTTCTTCGGAAGGCTTGGTATCCACGGCGGAATAAATTACAGCCTTGAAAAGGAGGATGGCGACGATGACATCTCCGGTTTCATCGGGATAGATAAGGGTCTGGGATCCGAGCTGAGCGTTCTGGCTGAGTACGACTTCGCAACCAACGATAACGGAGAGGGCTCCCTTGGCTCAGGGAAAGGCTACTTCAATGCCGGGGTCCGCTGGATATTTGCGAGCAGACTGAGTCTGGAAGTGGATATCAAGGACCTGAGGAAGAATGGAAAAAGGAATGCCGAACCCAGTCGTGAGTTGAGGATAGTATATATGGAGTACTTTTGAGGGCCGGGGAACTTATCAATCAATTGAGGCGTCTACCTGTTGGAGGTGAACGGCCATGACCAGGGTTTTGGTGAGAAAAATCATCCTGGGGGCCTCGATCTTTATTATCGCCGGCTGCTACACACAGTTGAGGCTTCCTCAAAGGATCTCCGAGCAGCCGTCTGTTGAACCTGAAGTTGAGAGGGAGGTTGTTTCTCGACATTACCATCACTTTCATTTTTATGAGCCGTACTGGTCCTGGTGGGATGACCCCTTTTGGGTAAGGAGGTATTTTTATTATACTCCCCACTACTATCCTCGCTATTACTTTGGTTGGAGGTATCGCTACCCATACTGGGGTTATGACTGGTATTATCCCTATCGATACCGTTACTTTGTCTATCAGTACAGGTATGGGTACCGGTACTACCCGTATGAATACGAGGTTTATTGGGACTACCCGTATTTAGTTGAGGGGTATTATTACAGCCCTTACTATTATCAAAGGTATGACTACCTCGATTACCCCTGGTGGAGATATGGATATCGCCAGCGGTATGAGGAGAAGGAGGAGAAACCCGGGCCTGGCAGGCGCGAATATGACAGGGCGATTCCGCGTCCTGCCTCCGGTGAGACCGTTGAGAAGACCTCCGCTCCCGAAGTAAGGGCACCTTACATCGAGGCAAGGCCCAGACAGATTGAGAAGAAGGCCATAGTGAAAGAGGAGAAAAGCACAGAAAAGGTTAAGAAACCCGGCAAGACGAAAAGGAGGGCCGATTCCAAGAAGAAAAAGGACCAGGATGAGGAAAAGCCTGGGAGTAGACGAAGGAACCCGGACTCCAGTAGAAGAAGGGGACGCTGATGGGTACTCTCCACGGTATTGCTAAATTTCTATTGATGGTTCCCCTCCTGTTTTTCCCGGCAGGCAGCGTCTTTTCTCAGGACATACTTGACTACCGGGAGATCACAGTTGGACCGGAGGAGGTTACGGTTGACAACTTCCACGGGGTTGGGGTAAGGGCAATGGGTATAGGAGGGGCTTATGTTGGTGTGGCAGACGATTTTAGCGCAACTTACTGGAACCCGGCAGGGCTGGCACAAATCAGGGAGGCCTGGTTGTACGGGGCCTTGTGTCACCTGAGCAGGAGAGTGAATTCCACCTTTTTCGGAGAGTCCCGTCCAGGGGAGATCGGCAAGAGCCGCTTAGGTTCCTTTGGCGTAGTTCTGCCGGTCCCGACCTACCGGGGTAGTCTTGTCTTTGCTATCGGTTATAACCGTCTGAAAAGTTTTGATGCTGCCCATTATATGAATGGTTATATTGTAGAATAATGTAGTCTTTTGTATATTTGAAGAGGAATCAAATATAATGAATATACAAGAATACATAAAATTACGAAAAAATAAGAAAATTCCTTCTGATATTTTTATCAATGAAGCTCTAGTGCCATTAGATGATTCGTATAAAAATATTCATCTTGATGAACTCATCAATTTCTTTAAAAATCCCGCACGAGCTTTTTTAAAACAGCGTTTTGCCATTCAAACCTTTGATAACGAAATTACGCTGCCTATCCGTGAACCTTTTGAGCTAGAGTCATTTAAAGACAGGGATGTTAGGAGTCTTATTTTTGAAGGGATCGAGGAAGAAGATAAGAATCAACTGGTAGCCCGTGCAAAAGGTTTATTGCCTTACGGTGAAATTGGTGATGAAATTTACCAGAAAGAAGTGCAAATTGTTGAATCTTTTACAATCAGCCTTCCCCAAATAG
>DTYK01000028.1 GCA_012961925.1 Candidatus Latescibacterota bacterium | reverse complement strand
TATTTCACCACTTTATAATGTTTCAGCCCTTCTGAAGAGAAAATGGCTTTCAAGCTACCACTTATCTATAAATGGCCGGTAATTCCCTTTGTCTTCGAGAAACCCGGCTATTAAGTCTGCCTGATGTTTTATTACCTCCCTTAAGCTTAGCTTCTTACCTCGAAAGTTCACTTTGGAGTTCATCCTCTTCATTACAGCTTCGATTACCTTGGTTTTTGTCTCTTCACTCAGATTGGCTCCGGTCATAGTGAGCTTCTGTCTTTTTCGAATCATGCCGATCACGGCCTTATCAACGATCGGTTGCCTGAACTCCTCTATCAGATCGAAAACAAGGGTAGGCTTACTAACTTGCTCTTTATGGAGGAAGCTAATATTAGGATTCAAGCCTGCAATGATGATGGCCTGATAAACCTGTGAATATAGTATTCCATAACCGTAGTTCAACAATGAATTGACCAGATCTGTGGCACCCCTTCTTTCCCTGCCTTCAAAATAGACATCATTGCTGAGGAGCAGTTTGATCAACCCCCAATAGTAGGCGGCTGATTGACCCTCGACGGCAAATATCCGGGAACGTATGGACTCCAGGTCATTGCCTCGAGCTATCTTATTTAGCTTCTCAAGCAGCGATCCCATGCCTTCAATGGTCTCCTGGAATTTTTGAGCAAACTGGGCCTCCTTCCTTGCCTTATATTTCCGATAATACTTCAACAGATTGATCTGATTTTTAATCTTCCCTTCTGCAAAGCATTTTGCAAGGTGAACACCCTTTCCGTCGGTGGAGGCCATCACCTGAGAGAGACTTAACCTGTAAAGTGGGGATTTAGGAGAAAGGACCTGAGCATACGGCCTTCCATAGGAATCGAAGAAGGTAATAGGAATACCTTCTCCGGCGCAATATTTTACAAGATCACTGGAGAAGGAGGCACCAGCCGAAGTGATGAGTATGTTCTTCAGCCTGAAAAAGGGGATCTCCTTCACCTTCTTCCCCTTCTCCCTCACCACCACCCTGCGGCTGGTCTTACCCACAAAAGAGCCCAGCGTAGAAACAACCAGATCGGTATCTTCAGCCAGAATCTTCTCGTATCTTCTCTTTTGGGCGGCTATATCTTTCGCAACAGCACCAACACCTCGCTTCGGCCTTGCCTCCCCAATTTTGTCGGCTCTACTTCCAGCAATCAACAGGGATATGAACTTTTGCTTTTCCTTGTGGTCTTTTGCCAGGAGGAATTCCAGCCTCTGAAGCTCTTCTCGCATCTTCTTCTCCTTGAGGTCAGAGCTACTCCTCATCTTCACCAGGAAAAGCCTCAGGTGGTGGAACAGAAAATCCTCAAGGAATTGGAACTGATCCCTGGTATCCCCTACCTCGTAGTAGTTACGCCACCCGGCTATGGAGTCGTTCAAGCTCTCAATAGCTTCGGATAGGTTTGAACTTCCCCTGAGTATCTCTCTGATCCTGGCCTGTATCTTCTCCAATTTTGCGGCGCTAATGGTCTTTCTGCTGCCTTTGAACAGAAACCCCAAAAACACGAACCCATCGTGAAGGGTTCTGACCGCAGAGGATTCAGGGTTAAGTTGCAACAGCAGCTCTTTCTCAAGGAAGCTCTTCGCCTCCCGCAGGGCTGTAGTTACTTCATCTTTTGTCTTCTCTAAAAAGATAAAATCGTCCGCGTAACGTACTAAGGCATAACGCCGCTTGTTCATCTCCAAGTCAAAGGAATGTAGATAGATATTAGAAAGCAGAGGGGAGATGACGTTACCCTGGAGTACCCCCTGTTCTACATCTATCCACTTACCCTCGTGGACAACCCCCATCTTCAGCCACAGCTCGATGAGCCTTAGAATCTCCTCCTCCCATATTTTCTGGGAGATATACTTAAGCAACAGGCTGTGATTGATAGAGTCAAAAAAATTGTCAATATCAGAGGTAGCCGACCATATCCTCTTCTGCTGCAGATGATGTTCTACCCTGCCGATAGCCTTTTGCGGGCCTTTCCCCGGCCTATAGGCATAACTGAAGTCCAGGAAGGTCGGATTGAACAGCGGTTCGATGGTGCTTCTTGTGGCCTCCTGGACTATTTTATCTTTGATCGCTGGCAGGGCCAGCGCCCTCCTTTCTTCGGGATTGGTTTTCGGGACGTACACCCGTCGCGTCGGCTCAGGGACGTAGGTGCCCCTTTCGAGGGATTGACTTATCCCCTTGAGGTTGCGTTCCAGATTTTGCTCGAAGGCCGCAATGGATACCCCATCAATCCCACCTGCTGCACCTTTTTTCTTGACCCTGTTCCAAGCCTGCCACAGGGTCTTCAGATCGTGTATCTTCGGAAAGAGCTTGCCTTTCATTGTAAACTTTTTAAAATGTGACCTTAATCTCGGGAAACGATGCCTTGGTTAGAAATCTATCTATACTTGGATTAAAGTCCCTGGCAAGTTTTAGGACTTGTTCCCTTAAATGCCGGTAGGTTTTCTCCTGAACAGGCAAGGTGCCGTGGGCGAGAATGGAGGCGTTGCGCTGGCTGAGAAGATTCTGCAGGCTTTTGTTCCCCAGGTAACCCGCGGCTTTTTCCTCTCCTTTAACTTTGAGAACCTTATAGCTTCTGTCCAGTCCCATACTCACCGCTTTTTCGGCTCGGTTTAGCTCAGGAAATAAGGGGATAAGTTCCTCAGGTATCTGTTCGGGTTTCAATTTTGATGTATCGATACCATATTTGACCAAGGCTATCTGAGCTGTCAGCTCACAAGCCCTGTAAAGTCGGGCGACAGCATCATCGTACTTCCCCTCGTCGGCCCTACGATCAGCGTTGGCCAGTAGGTCAGCCAACAATTCTGGCGAGAATCTTAGCCGAAGGAGCTTTTTGTCATCGGTTCTTTTATCCTTACTCGTTTCTTTTTTATACAGCTCTAACTTTCTGCTGATCCTGCCCAGCATCTCCTTGTTGCCTGCAACATCAAGTTTAAATTTCTCAAGATATGGCTTTGGGATCTCCTTCATCGTCTGATTGGCCTGAATATGGTTGAACCTATCCCAATACCAGTAGGTTGCGAACAAGGTCTTCCAGAAGGAGAATTCCTCCTGGATTTCCGGCAGCTTACAGGAGCTTATTACCTCATCGATTATGTCCAATCCATCGGCAAAGAGTCTCTTATTAAAGAGGGTTCGAAGTTCCCGGCGCTTGTTCTGTATTACCAACCTCATGGGATAGATAGAAAGCACCCTCTCTGTTCCGGTGATAACCCTGCCTGTCTTGGGATCACGGTCACCGGTAACGTAGACCAGTCTTCCCACTGCCAGGGCGACGGCAGCGATACAAAGTCCGGCGGTCATCGCCTTAGTTCCGCTGGTAAAGTCGGCCTCTATATCCTCGACTGAGGCACCGTTTTCTACCAGCTTCAGAATGAGGTCTCTGGCGTCCAGGGCGCATTTCTCCATATCATTCTCATCGGTCATGACTCTTAGGGGTTCAAACTTGGATGTAAATTCGGGAACGAGGGGTTTCAACCGCTCAAGCAGATCAGGACTTCTCGAACTGCCCAAAAAGATGACGGAATCGGGATTTAGAGTTTTGATGGAGCAGGCAAGCCCGTGTTCTACTCCCTCACCGGTTCCGAGTGTCATTATCAGATATCTGCTCATACCCTTCCCTTATTTTATATTTTCCCAGCCCGAATGAGGTTCCCTTACCTACTTGGAGATATTCGCCGAGTTTCAGAAGTGGCATAAACCTACCGAGGTCTCCTCCAAAACTCATCTTGCCCACAAAGCCGCCGAGCTTGATTCGGGACTGCTGTCTTGATGAGTACCGCTCCGGGTGCTGCCAGTGGAGTTCGGAGAGCAGCATAATCCTCCTGATAAGATTCCTCATAAGGATTTGGAAGTCTATAGCTTTGGTGAGCCTGCCATTGTGTTTGATACGGGTGGAGGGTTAGGAATTCAAACCAGACTGTCAAGGGGCTCCAATTCTCATTGTCCCGCATAATGTCAGCAAAAGTCCTGATCTGGAAGTTATTGAACGGAGTCCTATCCTTGGCATCGTAGATGGTTTTTATTCCCTCCAGTACGGACTCCACTTTCTTCAGGGTATACCTCCCCGTCGCCTTCTCGATGCCCCTTCGACTCAGTTCCTGATAGACAAAGACAAAGTATGGGAGGTAATCTATCACTTTACCTATGAGGAT
>DTYK01000027.1 GCA_012961925.1 Candidatus Latescibacterota bacterium | reverse complement strand
GTGTAGTGTGCTACAGGCTTGATAGGAATAAGCTCTTTTGCAGGGTCAATATTTTCATGTAGTTTACACAAGTGAACCTCTTGGGGCATTAGCTTTAGAAGCTTCTCCTCTCCTAGATGACGAACATCTAAAAAAACATTTTCCCCTTGGGATATCTGCGAAGCGATGGCACGTGCTACAATATCTCTAGCAAGTAGCTCATCTACAAAACGCTCACCTTTGCTATTTACCAAGTATCCACCCTCTCCTCTAGCACTCTCAGAGATAAGAATAGAGGAGTTTTTTAGAGCAGTTGGGTGAAACTGTACAAACTCCATATCAGATATCTCTCCACCTGCACGAAAAACAGAGGCTATCCCATCACCTGTTGCACCCTCTGAGTTGGTGGTGAAGTTTTTGTATAGGCTTCCATATCCTCCTGTTGCTAATATGGTTACATTGGCTCGTATCTCTACTATTTCACCTTTGATGATATCTAAAAATGTTGCACCTAGAACCACTCCCTCTTCTACAATTAGATTGAGTAGCATATGCTCCTCTATCATCTCAATACCCTCTTTTAGGCAGTTATCATATAGTGTATGTAGAATTTTTAGACCAGTGTAGTCTTGGGCATAACAGGCACGTCTGCTTGATGCACCACCCAACTGTCTCTGTGCTACTTTTGCATCAGGAGTTCTATCAAAAGGAACACCTAGCATCTCTAGCCACTTTATTGTAGCCTCTGCATCTTTACACATCAACTCTACCATCTCTCTATCACACACACCATGTGCTGATTTAATAGTATCATCAATATGAGCTTGAATAGAATCAGGGGTAACATTTCCAAGTGAGGCGTTAATTCCCCCTTGTGCCATAGAGGTTTGAGAGGCTGTAGGGTAGTTTTTACCTACAACTTTAATAGTTGCACCTAACTCTTTTGCAGATAGTGCAGAGGAGAGGGAGAAATTCCCGATTGAACTATTTAGAAGGATGGGGGAGCTTGGATATCTATGCATCGGCTATCCTGAAGAGTATGGTGGTGCTGGAGTGGATAAGATAACAGAATGTATCTATATGGAAGAATTGAACAGGATAAGTGCTGGTATCGCCTCTGCGATCATGGTGCAAGGTGGGTTGGCAACAAATCCGATATTCACCTTTGGCACAGAAGAACAGAAGGAGAGATACCTCGTACCCGCCATAAAGGGGGAGAAGATAGGGGCCTTTGCCCTTACCGAGCCTGATGCTGGATCGGATGCGGCTAGTATAAAGACCAGGGCCGTAAGAGACGGCGATTATTATATATTAAACGGTTCCAAGACATTTATAACCAATGCCCCTATTTGTGATTATGCCATTGTTGCTGCTTATACGAATCCGGAGAAAAGAGGAGAGGGGATAAACCTTTTCATCGTAGATGACGGCACGCCTGGTTTTACCAAGGGGAGGAAGTTATCCAAGGTGGGTAACCGTTCTCAAGAGACAGGAGAACTATTCCTTGAAGACTGTAGGGTGCACAAATCTCAGATGATCGGAGAAAAAGAAGGGGGCGGGTTTGCCCAGTTAGAGCATGACCTGATGGTGGGAAGGATGATCTATGCGGCCAGGAGTATTGGCGTGGCCACCGCTGCCTATGAAGCCACAGTCAGGTATGCCAAGGAGCGTGTTCAGTTTGGGAGACCTATTTCGAGGTTTCAGTCGATCAGGTTTAGGATTGCGGAGATGGCGATGCTGATAGAAGTCATGAAAAGCTACACGTATAAAGTGGCATGGTTACTTGATCAGGGGAAGAAATGCATGAAGGAAGCCTCCATGGCAAAACTTTTCTGTACTGAGACGGTACAGAAGATCGTTACTGATGCGATGCAGATACACGGAGGATACGGATATATGATGGAGTATCCCGTACAGCGGTACTGGCGTGATGCAAGGCTGTATACCATAACCGAAGGCACATCAGAGATTCAGCACCTGATTATCGCTCGTGAGTTGGGCATATAGATATTAGCCCGACCCAGGAGGACCGATAAATCAAGGATAGAAAGGGGGGATAATTTTTTAGGTACGGAACAACCTTACTTTAAGGTAACATGTTTAGTGATAGAAAAGGATTAGAGGGTTATGGTAGAATCTCAAAAAGGAAGGATAGGCAAGAAATTGCAGGCTTATCTACAAGGTTTTTTTAAAGGGAGGTCTGAAATGGAAAAAAAGAGTAAAGTTGATGTTAAAGCTAAACCTGGAGAACTGGAGGCGTATCCCCATCCTGGATTGCTTTTCCCTGAGGTCCTAAAGGAAGAAGGCGTAGAGATGTTCTTTGGCATTTGGGGTGGCCATATGTGGCCCTGGATTGACCCGATGATCAAAGAAGGGATCAAACATATTACCGTAAGGCATGAGTCGACGGCAGGCTATGCCGCTGAGGCATATTCCAGGGTAACAGGAAAGATCGGTGTCTGCTGTGGCACAGTAGGACCTGGAAGCACAAATATCATGAGTGCGGTCCATCAGGCCCATTTGAGCAATACATCTGTTCTGGTCCTTTTGGCTGGTCATGAGGCCAATGATGATGGGGCATACACCTTGCAAGAGTGCTATGCCGAGAAGCTTTATGAGAGTTTTGCAAAGTTGGCTAAAAGGGTCATCGATGCCCGTACTTACAAGTTCTGGTTCAGGAAGGCCATTCGCACGGCATTGAAGCCCCCACGGGGCCCAGCAGTCCTGGAGTTCGAGCTCAATGCCTTGACCGGTCCTCATCCTACTGAGAACAACCTCTTTCTGGAAAACTGGCTCAAAGAACCCATACCCCCTACGTACCCTGATCCTAAGGCCATAGAGAGGGTCCTGGATATAATCTATTCTAGTGAAAAGCCTGCCATGTATGTGGGTGATGAGGTTATGTGGAATGATGCTGAGGCAGAATTAAGGGAATTTGTGCACCTGGCACAGATTCCTACAATGGGCCGAAGAGGCGGTAGAGGATCGTTGCCAGAGGATGATCCTCTGATCTGGAAGTCGGCCGATATCGGGGTAGAATCAGATCTATTCATCATCCTGGGTGCGAGGCTTGATTTCTTTGACTTCTTTGGAAATCGTTTCCAGATAAAGAAGTCTGTTCAGATTGCGGAGGCATTAGATTATATTCATCCCTGGGTTCCCACAGAATTTGCTATCCAGGCCAATGTAAAGACTACACTCCGGGCGATGATAGACTATATCAAGAAGAATAATCCATCACCCCCCTCCGGTCGTGAGGCCTGGCTCGAAAAGGTGAAAGAGACAGAGAAGAGCAGGGTAGAGTATCTGGAAAAGAGGGCATTACAATTCAAGGACGTCAACCCGGTCCATCCTGCCTGGTTAAGCAAGGTTATCTGCGATACAGTGGATGAGATGTACAAGGGTGATGTCTACTATATCTTTGATGCCTTTACAGGGAGCAATATCCTCAGTCCGTATATACAAGCGAAATTCACGGGTCAGGTAATAGATTCTGGTCCACAGGCTGGTGTCGGTCACGGTATCGGGCAGGCGATTGGGGCATCCCTCGGGTGTGACAAGAAGAAGATGGTATTTGCCATGATGGGCGATGCTGGTATGGGACTTCACGGAATGGATGTGGAGACCGCAATCCGTCACAAACTCCCTATCGTCTTTCTGGTGAACAACAACGATGGCTGGATCGGTGGTTCAGATGCCCAGTACGGCAAGAACCTAGCCTGGTATGGTATTCCGGAAGGCGAGGTAGTACCACACTATGTCATTCCTGACCAGAGGTATGACCTGATGTTTGAAGCTATAGGCTGCCACGCAGAATGGATTACCGAGCCTGATCAGGTCCGTCCTGGTCTTGAGAGGGCATTTAAGGCAGCAGAACAGGGGAAGACTGCAGTAGTGAATGTGAAAGTAGACAAGAGGCCTCTTCAGTCTATCCTGGATAGCCCCATATGTGCCCTTATGTGGAAGCATCTGCCATGGAACGAGACGACCCGGTACATGAGAAAGATGAGGGCAAAATTCCTAGCCGGGATGTTCCCATTTGACAAATACGGAATTGAACCAGAACCGTATGATCGTTGGGATCTCAAGGATGAAGACTTCGAGCTCGGAATACCAGAATAGTTTTGTTTCACGCATAAGTTAAACCCCTTCTAGTCTCTTAGTCACTTCTTCCCTCATGGGACATGGCTTGACAATTCAGGGTCATGTCCCATGAACAAAAGGACGATAATGTGGGAAGGTTAAAAATGACCCAGGAAAACAAAGTAATGTCGATGAAGGATGCGATCGAGAAGCTTGTGAATGACGGAGACACTATCTACCTAGGCGGGTTCATACAGGGTGAGCCCTATGCGGCAATTCATGAGATAATTCGACAAGAGAAAAGAGACTTGACGGTAAGCAAGGCAGCCGGAATAGTCCACATTGATATGCTGATCGGGGCTGGTTGTGTAAAGCGCCTGATTACCTCTTATCTCTGGAATCCCATACCGAAATCGGCACATGCCTTCAGGAGAGCGTTAGAAGAAGGGTTCCCCCACCCAATTGAGCTTGAAGAGTATCCACTTCTGGCAATAACCGTGGCGTATTTTGCCGGTTCTGTGGGTCTTCCCTTTGTGGCGACAAAGACGATGCTGGGAACTGATTTTGTCCGGAATTATTCATTCCTCGGAGAAGGTAAGTTTAAGGTGATAGAGTCTCCATTCAATGGAGAAAAGGTGTGTCTGATACCAGGTCTCAAGCACGATGTGGGGATTATCCAGGCACAACGGGCGGATGAATTCGGAAATACACAGGCATGGGGGCTGCTGGGCTCGACTAAATACGGGATAAATTCATGCAAAAAGATTATTGTCTGTGTAGAGGAGATCGTACCATCGGATGTGATCAAGAAAGACCCTAACAGGACTCTTGTTCCAGGTTTTAGGGTTGATGCGGTGGTAGAAGAGCCGTGGGGAAGTTACCCTTCATATGTACAGGGATATTATGATCGGGATTTTAGGTTTTTTCCTCACTATGAACGAGAGACCCGAAGTATTGAAGACTTTAATCAATATCTTGAGGAATGGGTGTACGGCGTAAGAGACCGAAAGGAGTATATGGAAAAGATAGGTCAGGAAAGGATGGAAAGACTGAGGGTGCCAAAAAGAGAGAGTGTTCCTGTTAATTATGGAAACTACGCCGATTTTCCCGAACTTTAGAAAGTTTGTCTATCTAAACAGCCCCATAAAGTTAAAGTTTCTTTAAATAAAAGATAAGTATAGGGTTATGACAAAGGATTTCCTGCGGCCCGACTTGGCTTCTGGCCAAAGCCCTATTCGCTTTAACTAAAAAAGACGTTTTTTGATAAATTTAGGCCCCACTCCGGGCGATTCGAAAATTTCGTATACGAAACTCAAACTATCCAGATCGCTTATTTTACGGTTCGGCAAGATTTATTTGAGAAGACCTTAATACCCCCATCATAGCGATCTGTGCAACACCCTATTGTGGGAGTAGAAGTAGCTCAGGATGGACATTAACTAGAGAATCGCGGAAGGTTATACTAAGATGGGCTATAATTCTTACACACCTATAGAGATGATGATCATTGCAGCAGCTAGGGAGATAAGGAATGGAGAGACGGTTTTTATGGGTACATACTGGCCGATCCCGTCCGTAGTCCTGGCAAAGAAGACGCATGCTCCTGATATAACTATAGTTGTAGAAGGAGGATTAATAACAGATACCACACCGTCTCGTATCCCTTTAGTCGCATCAGATGCGACTCTCAGTGTGGACGCCATACTGTGCGGAGATAGCCTTGACACTCTGGGGATGATTCTTCATGGTGGACACGTGGACGTAACGTTATTGAGTGCTGCAATAGTAGATAAGTATGGAAACATCAACACCACCTGTATTGGTGATTATCGAAGGCCAAGGGTGCGTATGGCAGGTAGTGGCGGTGCGGCTGACCTTGCTGCTCTTTCAAAAAGGTTTGTTATCATATTAGAGCATGATGTACATCGCTTCGCTGAACGGCTCGACTACATTACTACCCCTGGATATTTGAAAGGATATAACAGCAGGGAAGAAGCAGGGTTACCGCCTGGGACTGGTCCTTCAGCCGTAGTAACAACGATGGGTGTGTTTCGCTTTGAAGAGGATTCAAGGGAGATGATCCTTAAAGAACACCATCCAGGGACTGACATTGAAACGATCAAAAGGAATACTGGTTGGGAACTAAAAGTGGCAAAGGATGTAAGAGAGACGCCACCACCATCAGAAGAAGAATTGAGGGTGTTAAGGTCTGAAGTTGATCCCTTGGGAATGTATCTCAAAGGACAGAGAACAAGATAGTCCTGCGCCTAACAGGCTTGATTATTCTTGTTAATAGATCATCCCATTAAGGAAGCAGGGGATGGCTGTCAATACAGATTTTAAGTTTGATGGGTTTGTAAAAAGTCATTTTGCCTGCGACATTGACTAATTCTCAATCCCAAAATTGTTCACAGATAGAGGAAAATTAGACTTTTTACGAACCCATCAAGTCTGGACGGCATTAGAAAAGTCCTGCTTGTTCGTATATTTAAAGGTGATTCAGGGCGAATTTTAGGGTGTTGCACAAAACCTCCCTTCCCCCCCCTTACAGAATCAAAAGTGAAGAGTTAAAAGTGAAGGGTTAAGGGTGAGGATGAAGAAGTTTCTTTCATCACCCTTAACTTTTCACTCTTAACTCTTAAAAGGAGGAATTCCAATGGTAGGAATTAAAGAGATCGCGGTTCATCTCCCCTATTATCGTTTGACTAAAGAGGCGATTGGCTCAGCGTGGGGTGCTAAAGGAGGCACTGGAGAAAGGCGTGTGGCCAATTTTGACGAAGATAGTATCACTATGGCAATTGAAGCTGGGTTTAAGTGTTTAAAACAGAATGGAAGGGATCATATAAAGGGACTATATTTTGCGTCTACCACTGCTCCCTACTGGGAAAAGCAATGCTCGGGCATATGTGCAGGAGTCCTAGATCTACCTCCTGATATTCGTACCTCTGATTTTGGGGGTTCAACGAGATCGGGCACAAACGCCATACTCTCTGCAGTAGATGCCGTAAAGGGAGGTTTGGGGGATGTGCTTGTACTTACCGCTGATTGCCGACCTGCTCTGCCCCGTTCGAATCTCGAGAGTCTATTTGGCGATGCAGGTGCTGCGATACTCCTTGGAGACTCAGATGTAATCTGTGATTTTAGGGACTCTTACTCGATCTGGGACGATATTACTGATGTATGGCGTATGGATAAGGACGATTTTGTAAAGACCTGGGAGGATCGCTTTGTCGTCCAGATGGGTTACGAAAAGAACCTGGAGCGTTCCGTTAAAACTATATTAGAGAGGAACAATTTAAAGGCCGAGGATATAGATAAGGTAGTCTTTTATGGGCCGGATTCCAGAAGCCATAAGAGGATGATAAGAAGATTGGGGTTTAAGCCTGAACAGGTTCAGGATTCCCTGTTGGACAAGATAGGGAATACAGGTTCTCCTCAGGTCTTAATTATGTTGGCTGCTGCACTTTCGGATGCAAAGCCTGGTCACAAGATAATATGGGCAAACTTTGGCAGTGGAAGCGATGCCTTCCTACTCGAGGTTACTGCTGAGATTGAAAAAAGGGATATTTCATTAACCACCGTACTGCCTCTAGATGTTGGTGAAGAGCTGAGTTATCAAAAATATCTTGCATTTCGAGGATTTGTCCAGACTCCTCAAGAACTTGTGCGTCTCTTTCCATCTGCTTCCGTGATGTGGAGGACAAGGAACTGGGTCAGTAGTCTACATGGAAGTAAATGCAATAGGTGTGGAACTATTACCTTTCCTGTTCAGCGTGTCTGCTACTCATGTAAGGCCAAAGACGACTTTGAAGAGGTCCGCCTCTCTGACAAGAAAGGAAAGGTGTTTTCCTATTCCCTTGACAATCTGGCTGGTGGACCAAACCCACCAACCATTCAGACGATTGTAGAAACCGAAGGTGGTGCCCGGATATATTGTCTGATGACGGATTGCAACCCAAAGGAGATAGAGATCGGGGTGCCAGTGGAAATGACCTTGAGACTATTTCACGAAGAGGGCGGGTTCTATAACTATTACTGGAAATGCCGGCCTGTTTACGGAGATCAGGCTTGAGTTTCGTCCGCATACAAACAGAAGTCTACAACACAAGCTGTGCAGATTATACATTCGTAATGAAGATAGAAGCGTGAGTAACAGAAAATAGATAATATAAGGGGTTAGGATATTATGAAGAAGGAAGGAATTAGAGACAGGGTAGCCGTTATTGGCATGGGATGTTGTAAGTTTGGAGAAAATTGGGATAAAGGACCTGAAGATATGATAATCGAGGCGGCCTATGAGGCATATGAGGACGCCAAGATTGATCCAAGTGATATCCAGGCTGCCTGGTTGGGAACTACTTCTTCCCACTGGGTGGGGATGGGCGGCCTTGCTTTAGCAGAGCCATTGAAGCTTCACCAGATACCGGTCACCCGAGTAGAGAACTGGTGTGCTACCGGACATGAGGCGTTTCGTAATGCCTGTTTTGCGGTAGCTGCGGGAATGTATGATATAGTTCTTGCCCTCGGGTTCGAAAAATTAAAGGATTGCGGGTTTCCCGGCCTTGGGATCGGGAGGGGAATGCACCCTGTGATGGAGGTGAGAAGAACCGCTCCCAGCAGCTTTGCGTTCATTGCTCACAGGTATTTTCATGAATACGGCCTGAGCTACGAAGAGGGAAAGAGGACAATAGGGAAGATTGCGGTAAAGAACCACCACAACGGGAGTATGCACCCAAAGGCGCATTTCAGGATGAAGGTGACGCTTGAGCAGGTGTTAAATGCGCCGATCATTTCTTCGCCACTAGGCCTATTTGACTGTTGTGGTAATAGTGACGGGGCTGCTGCGGCTATTATCTGCAGTTCTGATATAGCAAAAAGCTTCCGCGATGATCCAATCTATGTAAAAGGTATAGGGTTGTCACAAAACTCCATAGCCCCCCATTTTGAGCCGAATTTTGGTTGGACCGGGTTTGCGTCCACCCAGAATGCGAGCAGGCAGGCCTATGACCAGGCGGGGATAAAGGACCCCCGGAAAGAGATCGACGTAGCGGTTGTGCATGACTGTTTTACGATCACTGAGCTGATCATATACGAGGATCTAGGTTTTTCACCGAGAGGACGGGCAAGGGAGGACGTTGATGCAGGTACATTTACTTTAGATGGGGAACTTCCGGTCAATAGCGATGGTGGCCTTAAGTGCTTTGGGCATCCTATTGGAGCTTCAGGCTTAAGAATGTGTTATGAAGTGTACAAGCAGCTTCAGGGCAAGTGCGGAGAACGTCAGATAAAGAAGGTAGATAGAGGATTGGCACATACGTTAGGGGGTCATCCCACTGTATCGTGTGTGGTAATCCTGGGAAACGAGAGAGGATAATCTCTTTGGCAAAAAAGTGGGGTAATTATGGATGTCAATGAAAGGATAAGACAGGAAAAGGAGAGGTGGGAGAAGGAGACACTGAAGAAGGAGCTCTCAGAAAATCTCCTTTACACCCCCTCGGGTATCCCTCTTAAGGTCGTCTACACACCTGACGATCAGAATTTGGAGGAATATCTTGAAAAGGTTGGGTTTCCAGGGGAGTACCCTTTTACCAGAGGGATCCAACCTGACATGTATCGAGGAAGGCTATGGACAATGCGCCAGTATTCTGGCATGGGGACTGCCGAGGAAACAAACAAGCGTTTCCGTTTTCTTCTCGAACAGGGTCAGACAGGTCTGTCCGTGGCATTCGATCTGCCCACACAGATCGGTTATGACTCTGATCATCCCTTAGCCCTCGGGGAGGTGGGTAAGACCGGTGTAGCTGTTGACTCCCTGGCTGATATGGAGGTCATATTCAAGGAGATTCCTCTGGACAGGATAAGTACCTCTATGACTATAAACGCTCCAGCGGCTATCCTCCTAGCTATGTATATTGTATGTGCCGAAAAACAGGGGGTATCGATAGAGAAACTGAGAGGTACGATTCAGAACGACATACTCAAAGAATACACAGTAAGGGGAACGTATATATTTCCCATCAAGCCTTCCATCAGACTGATTACTGACATCTTTGCCTACTGCTCGAGACATCTCCCGAAATGGAATACCATCAATGTGGCAAGCTACCATCTCCGGGAAGCAGGTTGCGACGCTGTACAGGAGATTGCGTTCAGTTTTGCCAATGCCATTGCCTACGTGGAAGCAGGTATTGCAGCAGGACTGAGCGTTGATGATTTTGCTCCACGGATATCCTGGATATTCAATACCCATAATCATTTCTTTGAAGAGATTGCTAAATATCGAGCAGCGAGAAGATTGTGGGCGCGGATTATGAAGGAGAGGTTTGGGGCAAAGAATAAGAACTCGTATAAATTTCGAGCGCATATGCAGACAGGTGGAAGTACGCTTACAGCTCAGCAACCGTTAATAAACATAATCAGAGGGACTTATCAGACACTAGCTGCGGTCCTGGGCGGTCTCCAGTCAATGGCCGTATCTTCATTTGATGAGGCCCTATGCCTGCCTACGGAGGAGGCTGCTCTGGTATCGCTTCGTACACAACAACTTATTGCCTATGAATCTGGCGCTGCTGACGTGGTTGATCCACTGGCCGGGTCCTATTACGTGGAAAGCCTGACAGACGAGATCGAAAGGAGGGCCCAGGAATATATTCATAAGATAGACGAGATGGGAGGAGTCATCTCTGCCATTGAGCGAGGATACATTCAGCAGGAGATTCAAAATAAGGCATACGAAATTCAGAAGAAGGTTGAGTCAGGTGAAATAAAGGTGGTGGGTGTCAACTGCTTTCAGACCGAAGAGAGTACCCGGATCAAGATATCCAGGGCAGATCCCAATCTGGAAAAGGAACAGATTGCTCGATTGGAGAGAATAAGATCTCAGAGGGATTCGAAAAGTGTTGAAAGGGCGCTTGAGCAGCTTAAGCGCGCAGCACAGGGTGATGACAACCTGATGCCTCCGATCTTAGAGGCGGTAAGGTCCTATGCCACCCTTGGCGAGATATGTGGAGTATTAAGAGAGGTCTTCGGAGAATATAAACAGACGATAATCCTTTAGCTTGGATAGAATTAGAGGTTACGTTTATGAGCTTGAATCTACAAACAGAATACCATCCTGATCCTTCGAAGAATCCAGCCTTAGCAGACTGGAAGCGAAATGGCGGGAGGGCCATAGGCTGTCTCTGTGCTATGGTTCCTGTAGAAATCATCAATGCTGCCGGGCTTTTTCCTCTTCGCCTGGTAGGCAATCGAGAGACCGTTGAGAGATCAAGGGAATATTTCTCCAACTACAGCTGCTATTTTGTGCAGAGTATCCTTGAATCTGCTCTAAATGGTGGATGCGACCTTCTTGACGGCGTGGTTTTTAGCTATACATGTGATTGTATACGTTTTCTTTCAGCCATCTGGGAGAAGGTTGTGGACCTACCGTATTTTTACTTTCTGAATAATCCGCACTGTGGAAATGCGGAAGGGGCCGAGACCTTCTTTATGGAAGAGATGAAGAATTTTGTGAACAGCCTTGAAGAACTTAGCGGAGGGGAGATCAGCGATGAATCTTTATTAGATTCTATACAATTGTATAACCGGCTTAGGAGCTGTTATCAAAGGATCGATGAGTTGAGGATTGGTGCTAAGATCTCAGGTAGCCAGGCGGCAGAACTGACCCTATATGGGCTAATGTCTCCTCCCTCCATTGCCGTGGAAAGACTTACCCGTATTATCTCTGAAGGGGATTTTACACCTCCAGCAGAAGGACCTAGGGTGATGGCCCTAGGGGGTGTGCATCCTGATCTTGATATCTTTCATCTGGTGGAATCATTGGGTGGAAATATCATTGCCGATGATTTCTGCATGGTTGGGAGATGTGCAGAGGATGAGATAGATATTACTGAGGATGATCTCCTTTTTATCCTTTCCAGATTCTACCTGAACCAGCGAACCCAATGCCCTTGCATGACAACGGAAGGCCGATTTCAGCGAAGATTGGATTACATAATGAAAAAGATTAAGCTGGGCAGTGTAGACGGTGTCGTTTTTACGATCCAGAGGTATTGCGATCCTCATCAGCTAGACTATCCCGACCTAAGTGCAGCATTGGCTGATCGGGGTATTCCCACACTTCTAGTTGAGGTGGAACAATCAATTTATTCTGAGCCGATTAAGAACAGGCTCGAAGCATTTGTAGAGATGTTAAGTTAAGCGAGGAGAGAATATGGCTGAACAAAACTCCAAACATAAGACAATGAGAGGCAAGAAGGGTCTCCAATCCACAAAGAAGATATTTTCTTATATCAAAGACTATTTACAGGAGATGCTCAAGGCTAAGAGGGATGGATCCAAGTTAATAGCCTGGATTGGAGGACCGCAGACCATACCTGTGGAGATACTCCATGCGATGGATATCTTACCACAACAGATAGATAGTATGGCCGCTGTGTTTGCTGCCAAACAACTCAGTGAGAGATTCATCCAGATTACAGAGAGTAAGGGGTATCACCACGATCTATGCACCTATTATAAGACCGTCTATGGGTATGTCCTTGGTGGTCAGGATATCCCGGAAGTGGAAGGGATTAACTGGCCTGAACCGGATATCCTGCTCGGATCAAGATCGGTATGTGTCCTCCATCCTTTAGGTATACGCATGTTACAGCGCCATTTCAATGTGCCTACCTTTATAGCGGACGATCCACTGATCCATCCGCGTATGGATGTCCATAATGAAAAAGATAGATGGTACAAGGAACATTCTACTGTGGGTGTGGGGTATAAACATCCTATTAAAGAGTATTATCTAGAGTATGTAAAGGTACAGATCAGGAGATTGATCGCCTTTTTGGAAGATGTGAGCGGGAAAAAACTTGATTGGGGAAGGCTTCGGGAAACCGTGGCCCTCTCCAGTAAAGCGGCAGAGCTCTTCCTGGAGATTCAGGACCTTCGTCGTAATGTACCTTGTCCAGTGGGTGCGCAGGACATCATGCCCCTAATCGGTCCGGGTTTCTACTGGGCAGGCCTTGAGATGGAGGTGGAGATCTATCAGAGGGCTAGGGATGAAGTAAGGGAAAAGGTGGAAAAGGGTGAAGGGGCTATCCCCAATGAACGTTTCCGCCTTTTCTTTGAGGGGATCCCGCCCTGGTACAATCTCGGACTCTTTACGTATCTGGCAGATAGGGATGCCGTCAGTGTTGCCGAGACGTACCCGTTCGAATTTGTCCATGTGATGGATCCGGACAGGGACCCAATTGATAACCTGGCAGATAAGGCATTGCGATATATGTACAACACCTCTGTTCAGGAGAGGTCAGACCTTACACTGAATCAGGTGGAGCCATATCACCTTGACGGAGTCATTGTTTGGAACAGCATCTGTTGCAAGATATTTACCCTGTTTTCTCCGTTCATGCGTTATGACCTGGAAAAGGAGTTTGGTATTCCTACCCTTATATTAGACGCGGATCAGGCCGATCCAAGGGAATATAACGATGCAATGGTAAAGAACCGGATTGATGCCTATCTTGAGATGCTGGACAAAAGAAAACAACAGAAAGCGGTTTAACTAGGGTTTTAATATAGCGGCTTTAACCTGCGCATGTCTTGCGAGGCAAGACGAAGCAAATTAGAAAGGAGTGTAAGTAATATGTTTGAATTGACAGATAGAGTAGCAATCGTGACCGGAGGGGCAAGAGGTATAGGAAAGGGTATATGTTTGGCCCTGGCCAAGCAGGGGGCGAACATTGCTATCGCTGATATCTTGGTAAACGAAGGGAATGAGACCATAGCTGAAATAGAAAAGTTGGGCCGTAAAGGCCTCATGGTAGAGACCGACATTACTGTTAAAGACCAGGTGGATCAGATGGTAAAAAAAGTAATGGATACCTTTGGCAAGATAGATATACTGGTCAATAACGCTGGCTGGGACAAGATGGAACCATTTATGGAGAGCAAGCCTGAGACCTGGGAGAAGGTGATCGCAATTAACTACAAAGGTGTGATTCACTTCACCCATGCTGTATTGGAACAAATGATACCGAAAAGCTATGGCAAGATAATCAATATTAGCTCTGATGCTGGTCGTGTAGGGAGTATGGGCGAGGCTGTGTATTCGGGATGTAAAGGGGCTATCATTGCGTTTACAAAGACTATTGCGAGGGAGATGGCACGTTACAAGATCAACGTGAACTGTGTATGTCCTGGTCCGACCCCTACGCCACTGGTGGAAGAGATGAGAGCGAAGGGTGGTTTTGCAGAAAAAGTATTCGCTGGCATGGAAAGGATAATACCTTTACGGCGGATGGGTGAGCCGGAAGACATTGCCCATGCTGTGGTATTCCTCGCCTCTGATGAGGCAAATTTTATAACCGGGCAGACTCTAAGCGTGAGTGGTGGACTTACTATGTGTTAAATTGGTGACCTCCATGCATGGCTTGTTTTCCAAAGGTGAGACAGGCCATGCACCGCATAAATATACATAAATTTAGGTATTAACGTTTTTAAAGAAGTTGTCGCAGCGGGATGCGGCTCCTCCAGGGTAGTGAAAAATGGAAAGAGAGAGACTTGCTCCATCGTGATTCTTCACCTTTCGTTCTTCACCCCAAACGCAGGAGCGGCTCCCAGCCGCGACCGAATAGTGGCTTTTCAAAGGGCTAAATTGTTACAAATCTAGAAGACTTGTTTTTGAGAGCATGTCTTGGAGGACGGCATGTTATTAAAAGGAATGAAGGTCCTGGATCTCTCGTTATTGCTCCCCGGTCCTTTTTGTTCTCTTATGCTTGCCAGTTTAGGGGCAGAGGTGATTAAGGTGGAACCGGTAGGTGAAGGGGATCCTATTAGATATATGATTTCAGGACTTTTTTCTTTTCTAAATCGTAGTAAGAAGAGTATCACCCTCAATTTGAAGAACGAAAAAGGGAAGGAAATATTCTTTAGATTGGCGAAACGGTGCAATGTCGTACTGGAGGGCTTTCGACCAGGAGTGGTTAAAAGGCTGGGCATCGATTATGAGAGTGTTAAAAAGGTGAATCCTGAGATCATTTATTGCTCACTTTCAGGCTATGGACAGTCCGGGCCGTATGCAAATCTTCCAGGCCATGATCTGAATTACCAGGGAGTGGCAGGCCTCTTGAGCATAAGCGGCAATCCAAGTTCTCCTCCAGAGGCCGCAAGCGGGATTCAGGCAGCAGATATATGTGGAACGATGTTTGCTCTTTCAGCAATCCTCGCTGCTTACGCTTACTATATGAAAGAGGGAAGAGGGCAATACATTGATGTTTCCATGACAGACGGGATACTTGCCTGGATGGGTCCCCGTCTATGTGAATGGGTTGCGCACCGGAAGCCCGACAAGAAGAGGTTTATGACTCGGGGCTCATACGGTGTGTTTCGGACAAGGGACGGAAAGTATATCTCTCTTGGTGTAATAGAGCGCCATTTTTGGGAAAACTTCTGTCGTCTAATAGGGCGAACCGACCTGCTGGTGGACAAATACTGTACCTGGGAGGGGCGTAATAAATACAGTGACGAGATTAATCCCATAATTGAAAAGGCAATCGGAGAAAAGGATCGAGACGAGTGGCTTAAGCTCTTTTTTGAGAACAATATCCCTGGCGCCCCAGTAAATTCCCTTTCAGAGCTTGATTCTGATCCACAATTGATCGCTCGAGGCTTGTTTGAAAAGGACCAGGCCGGCGGGTACTTTGTGCAACCATTCCCGGCAAAGTTTTCCGAGAAAGAGGACAGCAGGCTTTCTCCCCCACCTGACGTAGGAGAACACAATGAAATCCTACTTAAAGAATTAGGCTACAGTGATGATGAGATAGACTACTTAAAGGAAGAGAAGGTGATATAACGGGAGGATGTTATTATGGATTTTGAATTAACTGAAGACCAGAAGATTCTGAAGGACAATGTACGTCGCTTCATGGAAAAGGAGATAATCCCCCTGGTTCCTGAATATGAAGATAAGCAGGAGGTGCCTCCACGAAGCCTAATAAAAAAGCTGCTTCCATTCGGTTATATAGGCGCAATGATCCCAGAAGAGTACGGTGGGTTTGGGGCTGATCTAGTGACCTTTTGTATATTGGTGGAGGAGCTAGCACGGGCGTGGGGCTCGCTTCGGACGATCATCACAGTGGACAATATGGTAACCACCATGATCTACAAATTCGGAACAGACGATCAGAAAGAGAGGTTTTTGCCACGGCTGCTTTCCATGGACTATATAGCCGCCTTTGGCCTGACTGAACCCAATGTGGGCTCTGATGCCAGCTCAGTAGAGACAAAAGCTGTAAAAGATGGTGATTATTACATTATTAACGGTACCAAGACATTAATTACGAACGGTAGTATAGCAGACCTGGTTTGTGTGTATGCATCCACGGACAGGAGCAAGAAGGGAAAGGGAATCTCTGCATTCTTAGTGGAGAAGGATAAATCGCCATTTAAGGCGTCAAATATTCCAAAGATGGGTCTTCACTCTTCTGTGTTATCTGAACTTGTGTTTGAGGACTGTCGCGTACCAAAGGAGAATCTTCTGGGTAAGGAAGGTGAAGGGCTCAAGCTTGCTTTGTCAGGCCTAAACGTTGGGCGGTGCGTGGTTACATTCGGAGTCGTAGGTATCGGCCAGGCCTGTTTAGAGGCCTGCATAAGGTATGCCAAGGAGCGGTATCAGTTCGGTCGTCCGATTGGTAGCTTTCAACTTGTGCAGGCTATGATTGCGGATATGGCCATGGAACTGGACGCGGCAAGACTTTTAGGTTATCGTGCAGCCAGCATGGTGGATCAGGGTAAACGTTGCGATCGAGAGGCCTCCTTTGCCAAGCTGTTTGCTACTGAGGCGGTTGTACGGATTGCGGACAGGGCGATCCAGGTCCATGGCGGGTATGGCTATACAAGGGAGTTTCCCGTGGAACGCTATTTTCGTGATGTTCGACACCTGACCATGGCCGAAGGGACCAGCGAGATTCAGAGGTTGATCATTGGTCGTGATCTACTCGGAATATCGGCATTTGTCTAAGGGCCAGCATGATTTTTTGGAGAGTTGATCCGGGTTATTTCGTCTGACTGGTCAACCAAATAGACGAAATGACAAGATAGACCAGACGGACCGGACAAGGCAAATCCTTGAATCCTTTGTTACGAGCTGGCTGCGGTGCCTGTGACCCACGCACAACGAAACATGAAAGCGAGTTGATCGGCAGAAAATGACACACCGTCAAACTGTGAAAGTTTATTCAATCGTTCAATTATTTAACGATTTGACCATTTTTTATATAAGACGGGAGAAGAAACAAGTATTATAAAATTTTTTTGGGAGGAAGAAGATGAGTGACTTGCCTGTTAGATATTACGAAGATCTCGAAGTAGGAGATGAATTCCTTTCACCAGCCAGGACGATCACAGAGGCTGATGTCGTAGGCTTTGCCGGTCTTTCTGGGGATTATAATGCGTTACACACGGATGCTGAATTTGCAAAGAATACTCTTTTCAAGCAGAGGATAGCACATGGTCTACTAGGTCTTTCCATTGCTTCCGGGCTTTTTACCCGTACACAACTCGCGCTTTCCCTCCAACCCACACTCCTTGCATTCCTGGGTCTGACTTGGAAGTTCACCGGCCCCATATTTATTGGTGATACCATAAGGGTCAAGATCAGGGTCAAGGAGAAGCGGGAAACTAAGAAGAAGGAACGAGGAATTGTGATCCTTGAGAGGATAGTTATCAACCAGAAGGGAGAGACCGTTCAGGAGGGCGAGACTACCCTCATGATTGCAAGAAGGCAGGAGAGAAAGAGTGAAAAGTGAAAAATGAAGAATTAAGAATGAGAATGATGGCTTCTCAAGGACGAGGACTCATTGTCCCAAGATTGCTCATGGAGAGAGCAAACAGAGTTTTTAGTGAAGCCATCAGAGTCAGAAGGAGGTTTTTTTATGAGACTTAGAGATAGAGTAGCTGTTATTACTGGATCGGGCCGAGGTATCGGTGCAGCCACCGCAATACGGTTGGCTGAAGAAGGTGCAAAGATTGTGGTCAATGATATAAATGAAGAGAATGCCAATAAGGTTGTTGACGAAATCAAGAGCAAGGGGAGTGATGCTGTTGGAGTAATTGTAGACATTACTAAGATGGATAATGCCAAGAAACTAATAGACACAGGAGTAGAGAAGTTTGGGCAGATCGACATTTTGGTAAACAATGCTGGCCTAAACAGGGATATGTTGATCAAGGATATGACAGAAAAGGATTGGGATGATGTGGTTGATTTGGATCTAAAAGCGACTTTTTTTTGCTGTAAATTTGCTTCACAATATATGGTGGAGAGAAAGTATGGTAAGATAATCAATATTTCGTCTCGTGCATGGTTGGGAAATCCTGGGCAGGCCAATTATTCAGCGGCCAAGGCTGGTGTAATTGGTCTTACAAAGGCTCTGTGCATGGAGCTTGGCAGGTACAATATCACTGTCAACGCAGTAGCACCTGGCATGATAGAGACTGACCTTTTGAAATCCCATCCCAAGTATGACCAGATGGTAGAGAGGGCGTTGAAGAATACGCCTATGAGGAGGGTTGGTCAGCCACGTGAGGTGGCTAACGTGATCCTGTTTCTGGCCACTGATGAATCGAGTTACGTTACGGGAAACATAATCTATCCCTCAGGAGGAAGGTTCTAATTATACATCCCAGGAAAAGCACACCCTTATGATGAGATATCAAAGATAAGGAGTAGACCCATGGGTATGGAGAAAGAACTAAAGAAGTTAGATGAATTGGAGAGGGAGGCCCGGAGTGGAGGCGGCCCGAAACGGATTGAAAAACAGCATGCTGCTGGCAAACTTACTGCCCGTGAACGTTTGGACTTGCTGCTGGACAAGGGAAGTTTTGTAGAGCTGGGAATGTTTGCTCAGCATCAGTGTTATGATTTTGGAATGGAGAAGAGGAGACCCTGGGGTGACGGAGTGATCACCGGTTATGGCAAGATCGATGGTCGCCTTGTCTATGTATATGCCCAGGATTTTACGGTTATGGGTGGCTCTGTCGGAAGGGTACATGGCCAGAAGGTAGCAGAGGCTCATCGTATGGCCCGTGAAGCCGGAGTGCCGATAATTGGACTTATAGATTCTGCAGGCGGCCGTATCCAGGAGGGGGGCGGTTATTCTCAGATATTTTATGAGAACGTGATTACCTCTGGTGTTGTACCTCAGATATCAGCAGTTATGGGGAATTGTTCAGGAGGAGGGGTGTATTCGCCAGCCCTCACCGATTTTATCATCATGATTGAAAAGGTGAGTCAGATGTTTATTGCTGGCCCTGCTGTGGTAAAAGCGGCAACAGGGGCAGATCTTACACCCCAGGAGTTAGGTGGTACCCATATTCACAGTAGGATATCAGGTGTTTGTGATTTAGTGGCCAGCGATGATAAGTCCTGTATTCAGCTAATCAAGGACCTTCTATCCTATCTGCCTTCCAACTATAGAGAGATGGCTGAAAGGAAGGAGTGTAACGATCCACCAGACAGGGTTGAGGAATCCCTTTGCGAACTAGTGCCGGTAGACGCTAAAAGGTCATATGATATGCGAAAGGTGATACAGGCCATAGTTGACCGTGGGGATTTTCTCGAGATAAAACCTGACTGGGCAAAGAACATTATTACTGGATTTGCCCGCTTAAACGGCTATTCGGTGGGTATTATTGCTAATCAGCCGAAGTTCCTGGCAGGCGTAATCGATTGTGATGCATCGGATAAGGCTGCCAGGTTTATTAACATCTGCAATGCGTTCAATATTCCTCTTATCAATCTGGTCGATGTTCCCGGGTATCTCCCTGGCTTGAAGGAAGAGAAAAAAGGTATCATTCGGCACGGAGCCAAGATGCTGTATGCCTACGGCAGGGCGACAGTACCCAAGATAACCTGTTATATTAGAAAATCGTATGGAGGAGCAACTCCTGCTATGTGCTCCAAACCTATGGGTACAGATGTGGCAATGGGATGGCCCACCACAGAGATTGCAGTAATGGGTGCAGAGGGGGCAGTGAATGTACTCTACAGAAAGGAACTGGCCGAGGCTGAAGACAGGGAGAAGGTTTTTGAGGAAAAGGTGAAAGAATATAGGGAAAACTTCAACACCCCGTACTATGCCGCCTCGAGGAGAATGATCGACATGATCATACGACCTCAGGAGACCAGGCTTAATCTCATCCTAACGCTGGAGATGCTAATAAACAAGAGAGAGACAAAACCTGAGAAAAGGCACGGGATCATGCCAGTTTAGGTGTAAAGTAACCCCGTTATTAGGGTTCCCCTCGGGAGACTGAACAGGGTGAAAAGGAGGCCTACTGTATCGATCTTGACATCGTGCTCCTGCACAGGGCTCTCCTAACGGGGTAAAGATCTGTTCTTTACACAAAAAAGCTTAAATTGCAGAAAAGTTAAGAAGAGAACGGGGTACGTAGCCTTTTAAACCAGGATATTCCTGGTCAAGAACCCACTATAACAAAAAAACGAAAGGAGATAGTAACGGAAAATGGAAGAAAAAAAAGATACTACTCGGAATTACCCGGCAATAGATACACATTTTCACGCCTGGACCAAGGAAACCTGTAAATCTTATAAGAGTTACGGAGGTCCACTTTTTAGTTATCTTTATCACAAGACGTTTTCGGATCAGGATTTTATCGATTTTCATCCTACTGAAGAAGAGATGGTGAGTAAATACAGGGAGAATAACTGTGTAGGTATGCCTGTTGGCTGGGATGCAGAGACAGTAACTGGTGACCCTCCGGTGCCAAATGAGTTTATAGCTGATCTCTGTAAGACCTATCCCGATATTTTTATAGCAGGTTGGGTCTGTGTTGATCCAAACAAAGGGTACAAGGCGGTAAAAGAGATAGAAAAGGGTATTGAGAAGCTTAATTTAATCGGCGTAAAGTTTCAACAGGCAGGGCAGTTTTTTAATATGACGGACTCCAAGTATGCAATCCTTTGGGAGTGCATTAACTCATATGGGGTACCTGTTCAGTTTCACAGCGGCTATACAGGTTTGGGAACCGGTGCGCCAGGTGCACAGGGGGTAAGGATCGAATATAACAGACCTTTTCCATACATGGAAGAGATTGCAGGTAAGTATCCTAATATAAAATTTTTCGCTCTGCACGTGGGAGACCCATGGGTTGAAGAATTGAATGCCATAGCAAGGCATATGGAGAATGTCTATCGGGAGTGTTCCGGGATGTGGCCCCGCTACTGGCCAGAAGGCATGTGGTACGAACTAAATAGGCGTTTAAAAGAAAAGTATGTTTGGGGTACGGACTATCCCCTTTTCCCAATTGATGGATTGCTTAAGGAAATGAGAGAGCTGGAAGACCCTAAAGGTGAAAAAGGATTCCGTAACGATGAGATAAGGCAGAACGTCTTGTGGAGGAATGCAATCAATATTTTGAAAGACGACTTTAAAAGAGTAGGAGTTGACCTTTCCCGGTGGGGGGTTGAAGACTAGGAAACCACCAAGAGTCGTGGATGTGTTACATTAGGCTTATTCGGAAGGGAGTTCCAAAAAGGAGGTATACAAGTATGGGAATACCGACTTATAGAGAGTGGAGGAAGGTAGAAGGGTATGAGTACGATGATCTAATCTATGAAAAGAAGTATTTTGAGACAGGT
>DTYK01000026.1 GCA_012961925.1 Candidatus Latescibacterota bacterium | reverse complement strand
GAACCACTCATCTACCAGGCGAAACACCAGTTCGGATTCGCAACGCCAGCACACAGGGTACCGGTGAAGGTACTCTTCCCTCTTGTAAAGTATTCCCTTCTTTTCAAGGTCGGCATAGATAGGTCCCGCCACCTCGGAGGCACTTCGGCCCCTCAGCCAGTTGAAGCCCTCCACAAAACTTCCAAATTCATCCAGGGGAGCAATCACAGCCAGATCAAACTCCTTAGCCAGTTCGAAGTCTTCTTTTCCACATCCAGGTGCGATGTGGACCATCCCTGTCCCTTCCTCTTCACTGACCCCCTTCCAATTTATGACCTTGTGTTCGACCCCCCGCTGCGCCTGGAGTTCATCGAACGGGCCACGATACCGAAGACCGGAAAGCTCGCTCCCCTTCATCCTGCCGGTAATCTCGTATCCCCCTTTCAGGACCGAGAGCGCACCCTCCGAGAGGTAATAACAATCATCACCCTGTCGGGCCCGCACATAGATGAGTTCGGGATGGACAGCCACAGCCACATTGGAGGTGAGTGTCCAAGGGGTGGTGGTCCATACCAACAGGTATTCGTTCTTACGGCCGAGCAGCGGAAATCTCAGGTAGACGCTGGGATGAACCAGCTCTCTATATCCCTCGGTTGCTATCTCATGCTCTGATATGGCCGTACCGCAACGAGGGCACCATGGCATCACGTCGTGTCCCTTATATATCCAGCTCTGCTGGTGACACTTCTTCAGAAAGTGCCAGATACAGTAGTTGTTCTCATTGGACATCGTGTAGTAAGAGTTGTCCCAGTCCATCCAGTAGCCGAGGCGGATCGACTGCTGGGTCTGGATCTGGGAGTACCTCCTCACCCGTTCCTTGCACTTCTCAACAAATCTGGCGATACCGTAGCCTTCGATATCGCGTTTGGAGTTGAAACCCAGTTCCTTCTCGACCTCCACCTCGACCCATAACCCCTGGCAGTCAAAACCGTTCTGATAGCGCAGGCAGTAGCCCTGCATGGCTTTGTAGCGCTGGTATATGTCTTTGTAGGTCCTACCCCACGCATGATGAACACCCATGGGGTTGTTGGCCGTGATGGGACCATCAATAAAGGAGAACTTCGGTCCATTTTTGTTCTTCTCCCTGAGCTTATCAAAGGCCCTGATCTGATCCCAAAACTTGAGGATCCTGTGCTCAAGCTGTGGGAAATCAGGATAACTCGGAATCGATTTAAACATCACTAAATCCTTTTCTTCCGGATCCTTAGGCTTATCACAACTCCTCTACCACCCTTTTGACCAACCTCGTCAACTCTGGCCCGGCCACCTGGGCGATCCTGAATATCTCCTCTATGCTAACCGGCTTCAGGGCATCGGGGAGGCATGAATCGGTAATGACAGAAAGTCCAAGTATCCTCATGCCCGAATGGACGCCTGCTATGACCTCTGGGACCGTTGACATACCGACCACATCGGCGCCTATGGTCCTGAGAAACCTGTACTCTGCAGCCGTCTCCAGATTTGGTCCGACAACCGCCACGTAGACCCCCTTCCGCACCCGGATCTTCTCATCGAGGGCGATCCTCTCGGCAAGATCTATCAGTTTGCGGTCGTAAGCCTGTGACATATCGACAAACCTTGAGCCGAAGTCCGATTCATCGATCCCTATCAGGGGGCTATCGCCCAGGAGGTTTATGTGATCGGCTATGATCATTATCTCCCCCGGACGGAATTGAGGGTTCATTCCGCCTGAGGTATTGGAAACCACCAACGTCCGAACGCCGAGGTACTTCATGACCCTCACAGGGAAGGTGATCTGTTCCATTGAATAGCCTTCGTAACGATGGAACCTCCCCTGCATTGCAACAACCCGCTTACCCCCGAGCTTTCCGAAGATAAGCTTGCCGGCATGGGTCATGACGGTCGGCAAGGGGAAATGGGGTATCTCCCCGTAGGATATCTCAGCCCTCTCTTCTATCTCGCTGACAAGGCCACCCAGGCCTGTTCCAAGGATTATTCCTACTTTGGGCTTTGCTTCTGTCCTGGACCTAATGGCCTCCACCGCCTCTTTAACCTTGTCAATAAGCTCAGACATCGTTAGCCGCTCCTCTAAGTTGCTGACACCG
>DTYK01000025.1 GCA_012961925.1 Candidatus Latescibacterota bacterium | reverse complement strand
CTCTCTCAGTCGTATCCTGTAGGCACAGCAGTGTTGGTTGTTTGGAGAAAGGCCTTCGACCAAAAAGGAGGGAATAAAGATGGTGTCAGGGATCAATTCCATCATGAAAGGTCGTCGGACAGCGCAGGAGTTAATCCGGATCCGGGCATTTTGGACCATGGTGATGCTTGCGATCTTTACGGGTTGCAGTAATCCGTTTGCCCCCCCTGGCGGAGGATCCGGCTCTAATAACAAGTCCCTGAAGGAACCCACAACCCCTGAGAACGTCCTTTACAACTTGGAGTGGGCCATGAACAACAAGGACATCCAGGTCTATGAGAGGTGCCTTGATGAGGATTTCTGGTATCACAGCCCTCCCATCTACCCGGACGACCCAGAATCCATACAAGAATGGGCGAAGGAGGACGAGTTGACCGTAATGAGGAGGATGTTCGGCCAGGATCCGACGTATCAGGGGACGGAGCCGTTTGAGACCATCGAGTTTCGTTTCGATTACGGGGAGCCCGAGGTGGAATTCGCGGTTTCGAACCCTGAGGAGCCCATGAACGACCACCCGGATGAGGATTGGGTCGTCTTCTCGGGTCCGATCACCATACACCTCCGTTACAGCGAAGGGCACGGGTGGGACGTTCAAAATCAACTTATTGACATCAAGCTTAGGAAGAGGTCTGATGGTACCTGGGCCATCATCCGATGGTGGGATTATCCACTGTAAGTCCCTCGGGCCGCTTTTGCGGGAGTCTTGAGACATGAAGTTAAATGATGATATTTGACAATTCGTCGCTTCTCTTGGCGTTCTTTGTGTCTTTGTGGTTCAGTTTAACGTAGTAGTGTTAGATGCTATCGATGAGTCGAGAGGTACTCCATTCACGCTACAGGATTCCGCGTAGTTACAGGCGGGCCAGGAGAAAGCACTTCTCCTTCGCCGGGGTGCTTGTTGTAATCTCTGTTGTGATTCTGGCATCTTCTTTTCTGCTCATTCGCTTCAGAGGTCATGACAGGCAGGGAGAAGAGGGTCTGCAATTTTCGGAGCGGTTACACGCTCAGATTCAGGATGCACTTGCGCAGCTGGGAATCTGGGATGATCTGATAGAAGATGGTGATAAAGAAGGATCGGTGAGGCAGATCCGCATCAGGGTGCCCGATGATCTTCCGTTGGTTCTGTGCAACCTTGAACTTACCAGGTTCATCAAGGGGCTGGATGGAGAGGTGATTACAGCGATCGAGCATCCCGGTGAGAATAAGGTAATTATTGAAGCAGGGAAATGGGGGGTTGTAACCGATGAGATCGTTCTGATCAAGGCTCCTGATATCACCCGTAAGACCGGCAAGATCGCGATGATCATTGATGATTTTGGTTATGGAGGGACGGAATTGATGCGGGCCTTCTCAGGGTTGAACTGGAAACTGACCTTCTCGGTGTTGCCCAACCTTAAGGGGTCCTCGTCCATCGCTGATATGGCCTTTAGGAGTGGCCATGAGGTCATGGTTCACCTCCCTATGGAACCTCGCGGCTATCCCCAAGAGGACCCTGGGGAGGGGGCTATATTCGTTAAACAATCCTCAGGGCAAATCACAAAGACGGTCAGGAAAGCTATTAAAAGTATACCTCATGCTGTTGGCCTGAATAACCACATGGGTTCGAGGGCTACGGAGAACCGCCGGGTAATGACGGCTGTCCTTAAGGAGGTGAAGAGACAGCGCCTCTTTTTTGTTGATAGTATGACCTCAAACAGGTCGGTGGCCTATGACCTGGCCAGGAAGATGGGCGTCAAATCAGCAAAAAGAGCGATGACCATTGACCTTGAGGATGATCCTGAAGCGATAAAGGAGGGCCTTTACGAGCTTTCAAAGTTGGCGGTCCGGGATGGTCTGGTGGTTGGCATAGGGCATGCCCGGGAGAACACTTTGAAGGCCCTTCGGGAGGAGCTGCCCAAGCTGCAAAAACGGGGCTTCAGATTCGTCTTTGCTTCAGAAGCGGTGAGGTGAGGGACTTTATGTTTTGCACTATCACTCAGGCGAGATCCCTGCGAGGAAGGATCTCTATGCCGGGAGACAAGTCCATCTCACACCGGGCAGTGATGATAGGTTCTATATCAGATGGGCTGACTGAAATCGATAATTTTACCACAGGCAGCGACTGTCAGGCGACGCTCCAGGCGATGGTCTCCCTGGGGGTAGAGATAACCCGGAGTCAGGGGCGACTTCTGGTTCACGGCAGAGGGTTACGAGGGTTGAGAACACCGCCAGGCCCCCTTGATGCCGGCAATTCAGCTACAATGATCCGCCTTCTGTCGGGTATTCTTGCTGGCCAAAGTTTTGAGTCCATCATCTATGGCGACCACTACCTGAACAAGCGCCCCATGAGGCGGATAATCGAGCCCTTACGGATGATGGGGGCGGACATCTCAGGGGTTGATGATGAATATCCACCACTCCGGATAAGGGGTGGTGATCTCAGACCAATCCGCTATAGGACACCAGTCCCAAGCGCTCAGGTAAAGTCTGCCATACTTCTGGCCGGGCTTTACGCTGATGGGACTACCACGGTGATCGAAGAGGTAAAATCAAGGGACCATACGGAGAGGATGCTACAGGCCTGCGGCGCCTGGCTACAGAGCTGTCGTTCAGAGGCAGGTTTTCAGATCAGTATCAGAGGGAATCCCGCTCTTTCAGGGCAGAGGGTGGTCATACCCGGGGATATATCTTCTGCCGCTTTCTTCCTTGTGGCAGCACTCCTTGTCCCCGATTCTGAAGTAGTTATTGAGAAGGTGGGGTTGAATCCGACCAGAAGCGGCATAATAGATGTGTTAAGGGAGATGGGAGGGGATATCTCGGTGGAAAACACCGATGAGATTAGCGGGGAACCGGTCGCAGATCTGGTTGTCAGAAGCTCGGCACTGAAGGGGACCACTATCAACGGGGAGATGATTCCAAGGCTTATAGACGAAATACCCATCCTTGCTATAGCTGCCACGCAGGCCGATGGTGAGGTTCTGATCGCCGGAGCCCGTGAGCTCAGGAAGAAGGAGGCGGACAGGATATCGGTGATGGTTGAGAATCTGAACAGGATGGGGGGTAAGGTTCGGGAGCTGCCGGACGGAATGGTGATTGATGGTGTGACACCTCTTTCGGGTGCCCTGATTGATAGCGCCGGCGACCACCGGATTGCTATGGCCTTTGCAGTCGCCGGACTTTTGGCCAGGGGAGAGACAAGAATATCCGGATGGGAATGGACCCGGACGTCTTTTCCTGAGTTTCTTAAGATACTCAATTCCTTGCGCAGCGGTTAACACTGTGTGGATTTTGGATCCACTGACTCGGTTTGTGAATTACATAGGGGAAAGGTGTCGATTATTTTGGGTTTTAGGGGCTATTTGTGATGATCACCGGCAAAACCAGGGTAATAGGAGTGATTGGCCATCCGATTGAACATTCGCTCTCGCCAAGGATGCACAATGCGGCCATCAAGGCCCTTAGCATTGACTGGTGCTATCTTCCTTTTCATGTGCTACCGGAAGAGCTTGAGATGGCCATCTATGGGATACGTGGGCTTGGCATTCGTGGGCTAAATGTCACTGTGCCCCACAAGCGGGCCGTGATCCCTTTCCTCGACGGGGTTTCAGATGAGGTCTCTGCAGTTGGCGCAGTCAACACGATCTCAAACGAAGATGGCAGACTTGTGGGGTACAATACGGATGTGGACGGTATCCTGAAGGCGCTTCAACAGAGCGTTGGACTTGAGACGTTGCCCTCAAAAGTGGTCGTCCTTGGT
Source organism: Candidatus Latescibacterota bacterium (assembly GCA_012961925.1). GTDB lineage: Bacteria > Latescibacterota > MVCY01 > MVCY01 > DTYK01 > DTYK01. The sequence goes on along the minus strand of DTYK01000025.1, from coordinate 2,323 downwards.
GCAGGTGGCGCTGCCCGAGGCATTGTTTATGCTCTCACAAGAACCAGGGATGTCGAGCACATTGTGATTCTGAACAGAACGGTCGAAAAGGCCCGGTGTCTTGCCTTAGATATGATGGAGCTGCTGAGATCAAAACGTGCAAACCGGAAAGGGACGTATAGATGCAGTATTTCAGGGGTGGGGCTGGAGCCGTTCAATATCCGTGAAAACCTCAAAGACGCGGGCCTGGTGATCAACGCTACACCTGTGGGTATGCATCCTGATGTGGAATCATCGCCTATTGAGGATCCATCTGTCTTTCACAGTGAACTGATCATATTTGACACCGTCTACAACCCCGCTGAGACAAAACTTATGAAACTGGCCAGATCGATGGGGGCGAGGGTATTCAATGGCTTGGATATGCTGGTCTATCAAGGGGCCCGGTCTTTTGAGATCTGGACAGGTATGAAAGCGCCTGTAGAGGCGATGAAGAGGGCGCTAAGGGAGGTGTCCTGATAACTTCCTTTCCAAGCTTTCTTTACAAGAAAGCTTGAGCAAAGAAATACTCCCCCACCCGGTTCAGGAATCAACAGGATCTCATCCTGCGAACTATATGTTCTTACGATGGGGTAGACCATTAACCGAGGTGAGTTACTATGCTAAAATTAGAGGGTTCGTTTGTAGCGCTTGTCACCCCCTTTAAGGATGGGAGGGTGAACAGGGAGAAGCTCAAGGAGCTGGTAGAGTTTCATCTGGCAAACGGTACGGATGGCATTGTCCCTTGTGGGACAACAGGCGAATCAGCTACGCTCTCATTGGAGGAGCACAAGGAGGTTGTGGAGGTTGTTGTCGAGGCGGTTGACGGGAGGGTGCCTGTTCTTGCCGGGGCAGGTTCTAACAACACAAAGGAGGCCGAGGAGCTGATTACCCATGCTTGCAGGTGTGGTGCGGATGGCGTGTTGATTATCACTCCTTACTACAACAAGCCGACGCAGGAGGGATTGTTTCGCCATTTTGCCCTTCTGAATCAGGTCTCTGAGGTACCGATAGTTATGTACAACGTACCGGGGAGGACTGCCGTTAACATGTCTCCTGATACGGTCGCAAGGCTTTCCAAGCTGGATAAGATCGTAGGGATAAAAGAGGCCAGCAAGGATCTCACCCAGGTGAGTGAAATCCTGACAAAATGCGAGCCTGACTTCGCTGTCGTGTCAGGGGATGATGCAGTAACGCTGCCTATGCTGGCGATCGGAGGCAAAGGGGTGATTTCAGTTGTGGCGAACATTGCCCCCCAAGAGACGGCTGATATGGTGAGACATTATCTGAGGGGTGAGATAAAGGAGGCCCTGGTTTTGCACAGGAGACTCTTCCCTCTTTCGCAGGCGATGTTCCTTGAGACCAATCCTGCCCCTGTCAAGGCAGCTCTCAATCTCTTAGGTAAGGATGTGGGTGAGGTGAGGCTTCCTCTGGTTGATATATCCGGGCCGAATCGCCTCAAACTTCGTCAGGTAATGATCGAATTTGGATTTGAGGTTTCAGAGTGACAGAGGGATGGGGTGATGATCAGAACAATCGTATGCGGCATTGCAGGTAGGATGGGCAAAAGGCTCACTACACTTATAACGAAGAGTGAAGACCTGAGGCTTGCCGGGGCGACGGAGGTCTCCGGTCATCCCGCGATAGGTCAAGATATGGGAGCCATGATAGGAACAGCTCCCTTCGGGGTTACAATTGTAGATGATCTCGAATCGATCATAGACAATGGGGATGTGGTGGTAGACTTTACCGCCCCACAGGCCAGTCTTAACAATGCGAAGATATGTGCTTCAAAGAACAAGGCGATGGTGGTTGGAACCACAGGGTTTACGGAGGCACAGTTAACGGAGTTTAAGAGATCGGTGGCCGGGATACCCTGTGTCTTCTCCCCGAACTACAGTGTTGGTGTGAACCTCCTCTTTAAATTGGTCGAGAAAGTTGCGAGTATTATCGGTGAAGAGTTCGATATTGAGATCATAGAGGCCCATCACAGGTTCAAAAAGGATGCCCCGAGCGGCACCGCTAAGAGACTTGCTGAGGTGGTAGGTCAGGTACTGTCCAGGGATCTCGAGCGGGTACTGATCCACGGACGGAGCGGTCGAACAGGGGAGAGAAGCCGTGAGGAAATAGGGATTCATGCGATCAGGGCCGGTGATATCGTCGGGGAACATAAGGTCTTTTTCGGTGGGATGGGTGAAAGTGTAGAACTGATCCACCGGGTGACGAGCCGCGATACCTTTGCCCGCGGTGCCCTGAGAGCGGTCAGGTTTGTTGCTGAGGCCCAGCCCGGACTGTACGATATGTT
>DTYK01000024.1 GCA_012961925.1 Candidatus Latescibacterota bacterium | reverse complement strand
TTATACCTCATCAAGCAAACTATAGAATCATAAAAGCCGTAGGTGATGCCCTAAAGATGAAAGAAGAACAGGACGGTTATGATCTTTATCAGGGCCAGATGTCCCTTCAGCAATCCGGAGAGCCGTTCCCAGGTTGTCCCGAAATAGGTGAAGCAGAGGATATTAATAAGAGGGAGGATAAACATCAGGTTATAGAGAGCCAGATAAAGGATAGCATGAGTTCTCAATGCTGGTACGCGGACCACAAAGCCGATAGTCGGCAGATAAACCTGACCGGTGCATTCCAGCTCCAGGTTGGAGACGATCGTACCTGCTCCAAAGGAAGCCAGAATGAGCCCATTACTTCTTGTCTCCTCCCTTATGGTCATACGTATCCTCTTCTTCAGGACCTCCGCAGGTTCTCCTGACCCTGTACCAAGCTAACCCTCTCTGAGATCTCCATCACCTGCAACCAGCTCGGCAACCACCGGCGATCAACCGTGACACGCAAACCCTTAAGGTCCCTTCCGGAGTTATTGACCACAGAGACCAGGACCTCATTGAAGCCAGGATCAAGCTCCACCATAGGTGGAGAGGCCGCCTGCAGGTCGGTGGCCAGCAACGCCAGAAAACATACGCCCGTAACAAGAGAAAATCGCCTCATTCTTTCTTTCCCCTCATGCATGAAAAAAGGAAAAAACCAATAGATTCCGCTTTAACCTACCCTGCTGTGCTTCATTCCCCCGGTATGAAAATAAAAAATCTGGCACAAAGGCTCAGTAACGCCTAAAGACCTTCAGTGCCAGATATAGAATAGGGCGTATGGGTTCCGGAGACCCACATGCAAGGGACAAACTCCCTAGCAATGGGTGCCGCCACACCCTAACTCCCCTCGAACATTTGTCCCGTACAAACCTTATGCTAACCATCCAGACTCACCTGCCAAGCATAATAAATATAACACACACACCATCTTGTCAAGAAAAAATTTGCGGAGTATAAAATTTCTGAACACAAATTCCGAGTACGATCCTTTCGCCCCTACCGCTAATTTTCACTTGCAAATCCCTGCTGAATTTGGTATTTTGATAACCTCTGAAGTAGACAACCCTGCTCAGGCGAAACGCAGCGAGGCACACCCCGAAGGGTGCAAGCGGAGTGGGTGTTTGACGTCATCACCGTTTGAACACACCTACAAGGGGGACCATTGTTCGACCTTCTTTCGATCCCGATTGCCCTTCTAACCCCTATCTATATATTTTTCATACTGGCCTCATTTGTGGGTTTGTTCCGACTCCGTTATCCAGGGAACAAACGCAGGTTCTCCGTCTCTGTCATCGTCCCGGTCAGGAATGAAGAAGAGAAGATAGGAAGGTGCCTGGATTCGCTCCTCGCCCAGGATTATCCGGATAACCTTTTAGAGATTATCGTGGTTGATGATGGCTCTCAGGACAGAACGGCCCAGGTCGTTGAGTCATATCAGGAAAAGGGAGTGAGGCTGATCAAGGGGGCCCTATCAGGTAAGAAGGCGGCCGTTGACCTTGGAATCCGCCACAGCAAGGGTGAAATCATTCTCACGACCGACGGGGATTGTATACCTCCTCCTACCTGGGTAAAAGGCATGGTCGAGGGCTTCAACCCGGACATTGGTATGGTAGCAGGGCGCACTGAATTTTCGAAGGCAAGCGAGAAGTCGCTCTTTCACAAGTTGCAATCGCTGGAATTCCTCGGCATTGTGGCGGCGGAGGCTGGTGCCATTGGGATAGGCTTCCCAGCCACTTGTAACGGTAGCAACCTCGCATACCGTCGAGAAGCCTACATGGAGGCAGGAGGTGTGGATTACAGAAATCCCCTCTTATCCGGCGACGATGACCTGCTGATGCACACAATAAAAAGGAAGACCTCCTGGAAGATCGCCTTTTCAGTGGCACCGGAGACCTTCATTCAGACCGAACCTGTCGATGGCCTGGGAGCTTTTCTAAGCCAGCGAATACGATGGGCATCAAAGGCGGCTCACTATCCATCTAAAGGACTTATCGTTGTATTATCCTTAATATTCATCTACTTCCTGCTCCTTTTGGTGAGCCTGCCCCCCACCCTCAT
>DTYK01000023.1 GCA_012961925.1 Candidatus Latescibacterota bacterium | reverse complement strand
TTAAGATTAAGATAGAGGTAGATTATTCCGCACAGGTAGATAACGCCGAGTCCGGAGAACATCGTCTGCAGGATGCTGATATAGCCGGTCGTCCGGTCCTCGATCAATCTCCCGACCAGATATGCCCCTCCGATAAAGCCTATCAGGTAGCCGAAGGTAGGTTGGATCACATATCCCGGACCGCCTCCCCCGGCGAATACAGGAACCCCTGCAAGTCCTACAGTCAGGTAGATTATCTGGCTCAACGCCCCCAATCTTGCCCCAAGCATAGCTCCGGCCAGGAGGACAAAGACCGTCTGGAGCGTGAGGGGCACATATGGCAGAGGTATTCTTATAAAGGCCCCTGATGCTGTCAACGCAGCCATCAGGGCCACCCGGGTTATCTCTCTTGCCCCGATCAAACCACCTCCCATCAGTTTGCTGTAGGAGTTAACCCTTCAGGGTTTCATCCCGGACCACAGGTGGCACGGAGTCCGTCCGATGAAATGTTAAAGCATTAACTCCGAGTGCAGGAATTAAGCCTTCATGCTTTCATCCCCCGATCTACAGGCTCAGAGGTCCCTCACATCTCTTCTATAACCCTTCGAAGTTTCTCCTGCAGTTGCAATCTGCCGCGATTCACCCGGGATTTGGCTGTTCCTACGGGACATCCGATCATCCGGGCGATCTCCTCGTAAGGGAGTCCTTCGATATCTCTGAGGAGCACCACCTCCCTGTATTTCGGCGGAAGGGAGTTGATTGCCTCCTGGATGTATCCGTCTCTTATCTTCTCTTCCGTTATCTCATCCGGCCGGTGAGACTCATCGGCAATATCGATGCCGCTCCCTTCTTCATCCTGGTTGATGGAGACAACGCGCCATCTTTTGCGGCGTCTCAGCTCGCTCTTAGCCAGGTTTCCAGCAATGGTGAACATCCACGTTGAGAGGTTAGCGATGGAGCGATATTCCTTTCGTTTCCCGTAGACCCTGAGGAAGGTCTCCTGAACGATATCCTCGGCGGTCTGCTGATCGCCGACAAAGCGGAATACGAAATTTAAGAGCCTTCTTTTGTAGCGGATGACAAGTTGATCGAACGCATGCAGATTACCCTCAAGCAGGCTGGAGAAAAGCTGTTGATCAGACAGCCTCGCCCGCGATTTACATCTTACCATATCGAATCACCCCGATAGAGGTTCGGTCTCAAAACATCATAAAATAGTCCACAATTGTAGGGACCTATTTAAAAATAAGGAATTTTCCCCCCGGATGCAACCTCTTTTTATCCCATTTTGTGCTTGACAAATTCCTTCAGACAGATTAATATTAATGATTGCAAAAAGGGCTCACAATCCCAAAGAAAGGTTCTGTATTGCGCCGTAAATTCTGGATCGGCATTATTGTTAGTGCCGTCTTCTTATATCTTGCCTTTCGCAGGGTGGACCTTCACGAGCTTGGATTTGCGCTGAGGTCTGCCAACTACCTTTATGTTATCCCTGCTATATTGCTCACCTTTTTAAGCTTTTGGACGCGCGCCTTCAGATGGCGGTTTCTGCTCGGGCCTGTGAAGCAGGTTAAGACCAGTCATCTCTTCTCCGCCATCATGATAGGTTTTATGGCCAACAATCTGTTGCCAGCCAGGCTTGGTGAATTCGTGCGCGCCTATGTGATTGGCAAAAAGGAGCAGATAAGCAGCAGTTCATCCTTTGCCACCATAGTGATCGAGCGCATCTTCGATGGTGTAACTCTCCTGCTGTTTCTGATCCCCGTGTTTTTCCTCCCCTCTTCGCCGAGGTGGGTGACAAAGAGCGGATACATAGCTGCTGCCATCTATCTTGGTATTCTCGCCTTTTTGGCTGCGTTGATGATCAGGACCGAGCAGACCCAGAACCTCGTTGATCGGTTTTTAAGGCCCTTCTCCGTCAGATGGAGGCAGAAGGTACGGGGGCTTCTGGTCTCCTTTACGTCGGGTCTTGCTGTACTTGGTAGCCTGGGGCATCTTCTGATCATCTTTCTTCTCTCCCTTTTACTCTGGTTCTTAGTGGTAGGGGCTATCCATCTGGTTTTTGTATCCTGCGGGCTCAAGCTACCGGTTTATGCCGGTTTTCTGCTTCTGGCGATCATAGCCCTGGGCGTGATGTTGCCCTCCTCACCCGGTTTTGTTGGAACGATCCAATTTCTTTCGGTTGCAGGGCTGGCATTGTTTGCGGTCCCCAAGAGTCAGGCCCTCGGCTTTTCCATTGTCTTCCACGCGAGCCAATTCATACCCGTGACAGCCATTGGCCTTGTCTATCTCTGGTATGAGCAACTCTCCTTGCGGAAATTGGGCGTAAAAAAATATCTTGACAATCCTTCAAGATTGGTGTAATTTTATATTTATTAACTGTAAGAGACGAAACCTTCAGTCACACCACTAACTGCTGCATGCTCCGGGAACTGCAGCAGGGCGAGCATCTTTAGCCGACAATTCAGTACAGCCATGTCGTCCGGAGGGAATTCCTGGGACTGACGTGGCGGAGCCACGTCTGGACGTGCTTGGTGCACACCTCCTGAGCGGTGTGCATTTCTG
>DTYK01000022.1 GCA_012961925.1 Candidatus Latescibacterota bacterium | reverse complement strand
GCACAGCCTTGATGGAGCTTATACCATAATCGGCTGTGGGCAAGAAATGCCCGTGTCCCTGGCCGTAGAGTCCACCCGGCCTCACGGCCACTATTATGTCCCCTATCCTGTCCCCGTAAAGCCCCACAATCTTCGCATCCTCGGACTTGAGTATGAGAGAGAACGGACACGCCCTGAGCCTCGGGTCCTTGTATACCCTCAGTGCCTCGATTATCCTGTTCCTCAGTTCCTCGTATTCCTCCGGCTCCACGATGCCTTCGGGCTCCCTTCCCTTGAGGTTTATGTAGATGTGGATGCTGTCGAAGAAAGCCGCCTTGGTCCTGGACCAATCTATCTCCTCCTTCCCGAACTTGGGCTTGGTCCCGGGCTGGACTGCCTTTTTTCTGCAGAAAAGCAGCCCTTCCCTTTCCAAAACCTCGCTGATCACATCGGCCACATGCCTGGTGGAATGGAACCCGATCACCCCATGGTCTGAGACGACCACCACCAAGGTATCCTCGTCCGCCTTCTCGACTATCCTCCCTATGGCCCTGTCCACGATCTCGTATGTCCTGTCTATCAACTCCAGGTATTCTTCCGATCTCTCCCTGTCGGATGTGGTCAGTGGCTCGGCCTCTTTTATCAGGTTATCGAAGATGTAGTCTGGCGCATGGGATTGTAGGAAGAGGAGGTCCCAGTCGTAATTCCCCATCAAATAGACCGCTGCCCGAGCGAACCAGTTATGCTGGTACTCCAGCTCCTCCATCATGGTCTCGTGGTCGGCCCAGGCTCCGTAAACCCGGCTCTGTTGAACGTACCCTATCCTTTGCAAGAAGGGGCCGACCTCGTCCACAAGCTCTCGTGCTATATGTTCGGGATAGGTCCAACCTGTCAGGGGCATAATCTGGCTGCAGTAGATTCTCATTTTAGAGGCATCCCCGGCAAGCTCCAGTAGTTTCAGCCTTAGGGTTCCCACTCCGCTGGATTTCCCCTCGAACCTTAGCCGAATCCAGTCCGTCCATTTGCCCGGCGAAAGGGCCCCTATGGGCTTTCCAGCGTCCCTTTTTTCGGTGCAAATTAAGACCCTGTCGTATCCCTTACCCTGGGAGTTTACGACCAATACGTAAAGCTCGACCTTCAACTCCTTCGAACCCAAGTCTAACGTCGTCTCCAGAGGCTCCGAGTGGGAATCGGGGAGATTCTTCCAGCCTGGAGCCCTCCTCAGGCCTATCCTGGTGGAGTCCGGTTCCTTCTCGGTTGAGTACATCCTCGGCCCCGATATCTCGTGGATACACGAAACGCAGAAGCACCCGTCCACCTGGATGCCGTTTCTTACGGTGACCGGGAAGGTAGGGCCGGCCCACTTGAGGAGTATGCTCTTCTTGCCTGCTCGTTCGGCTGTTTCCCAGAGGAACTCCGCCTCCACCTCTCTGATATCGAAGCCCGAATGCCACTTCCACAGTGGCTCCCCCCTGTGGTGTACGGCGAAGCCGGTTATCCCATGGGTGCCAGGCCATGCGCCCGTTCCTATAGTGGTCCAGTTTGTGGGCGTGTGGGTCGGAAGGACTGGCAGGGCCTCGGCGAAGACCCCCGATTCAGCAAGCCTCTTTAAGTTCGGCATCCTCCCCCTCTCCATGGCCTGTCTCACCGACCTGGCGCTGGCACCATCAATCCCTATTATGATGGCCTTCCTATCGTTGCCTCGCACATGCATGTTCACTCCTCTTGATGTTCACCTCTCCGCATATGGGCACACCGCCGTGGCCGCTACGATTACGTTATCTTCGGGGCAATGGAAAGCAAGTTGCATAGTTCCAGGAGTTCCTCTCTAAAGTCGCCGTAAGCTATCGCATAATGCTGGCTTGCGAGGTTCTGGGCGACGTTGTCACCTTTCCCGTCCAGCACGACCTCCATCGAGGGGTAGGGCAGGCATCCCACCTCTCTGAAGGGCCTGGGCTTTTTGGCCTCCCCGGTTACGATATGCATCTTGAGGGACCTATCCCTGCGGTAGCCGAGTCTGGCCAAGGTCACCCTTCCCTCTTTGTACAGGCTGCAGTTGGCAACACCCTCGTAGAGCACTTCGGTCTTGTCGACCTTAGGCCTTCCATCGCAGAGGCCGAATGGCGCGTACCCGCAGGCCCCTACCAATATCCTGTCCTCCTCCACAGTATGGATATCCCCGTAGCTGGCTATCCCCCCCATGAGGTAGTGAAGCATAAGCTGAGTCACTATGAGGAGGATGTCCCCCTCACAGGAAGAGGGGACCTCGTTTCCCAACATCGAGAGAGGGATGCAGGGGACGGACTTGTAGTGTTTGGAGAGTTCGTACTGACATTTGATCTGCAGGGCCGACCAGCCGAACTCCTCAACAAGGTCCTTCAAGGCCCTGTACATCTTCAGGGAGATGATCAGATCCCTATCTGTAACACCTTGCCCTATCTCCCAGATCTCCTTCGCTTCCTTCACCAGCCGCTCCACCTGTTCGTCCTCCATCTCCTCGATCCTCTTGACCGCTACGTATTGGTCCATATGCTGAACCTCTACCCCCAGTTTCTCCCTCAGGGGCAGATGGTCGAAGCATGCAGTGTACATACCCATAGAGGCGTAACCCAGAAGTCCTACCGTGGAATGCCGCAATCTGTAGACGACAGAGGCCGCCCTGGCGAGAAGGCCGATCTCCCTCCGTACTTTCTCCTCATCGGGCATTCCGTAGACGAATTTGAAGTTCAGGCCAAGTTCCTCAAATGTCTGCCGTATAACCCCTGCCCCTGGCATAGGGCCGAGGGTCATCCACTCGCCGTTTTCCTTGAACATGGTGTGGCTCCAGAGCAGTATGGGCACATCCGGGAACCCGTCCACCACATCGATCACGTTCGGGGCCTCGAGCCAGGAGAGGATCAGGACGATGAGGAAGTCGAAGTCCTCCTCCTTCAGGGCCTTGACCGCTTCTGCTGCATCGGAGCGAACCTTCACGATGGCCGAGCGTCGCAGTTCTATCCCCAGCCCCTTCAAGGCCTCGACCGATTCCTCAGTGAAGCGCTCCAGGTAGGAATCCGGATAGCCGGGATACCCGAAGGGTACCAGAACGGCCTTGGGTTTTCTGCCTTGCATTTTGTCCTCCTTTCTTTGCTCTCTTTATGCGGGCGCAGCGTCGCTGCGCGCCTTAATTATCGTTCACGATCCGGATGATCCCGTGGATATGATTGGGCATAATCACGAATTCATAAGGGCATAAAACCGCATTTTGTCGAACCTCTGAGGTTTTGAACCATTCGTCTCGAACGACCCTCCCAAATAGATTCGACCGCATAATACCGTAACCTGATAGAACGACGATGATGTTTTTCCGGATCATAATGCATTGTCATCCACCCTGTGGGGGCATTCAATTGAACGCCCCCTACAATTCCTTCATGGCCTCTTCCACGGAGGCCTCCTCGTGGACCAGCCTGCAGAGGGCTCGGGTCATGGTGGTGGGGTCCTTGTAGGTCCACACGTTTCTGCCCACCGAAACCCCGGCCGCTCCGCAACCTATAGCCTCCTGGACGAACTTGAGAAAAATCTCCGGGTCGTCGGAGGCTGGACCTGAAAGCACCACATAGGGTACCGGACAGTATTCAATCACCTCCTTAAAGGATTTCGGGTCGCCGGTGTAGTATCCTTGATGGACAGGGGAGATGATAATCCCTTTTTTCTTAGAGGCTGCATGTATAAATTCACCGTTACCAAGGTAAATACCAACATGTGTT
>DTYK01000021.1 GCA_012961925.1 Candidatus Latescibacterota bacterium | reverse complement strand
ATTTTATAAATGAATCTCATCTACTAAGGAGGTCTACGATGTCCAGGCTCAGGATAGCACATTACTTTCACTTCCGTCGAGTAAAGGTTGTTAAACAATTGGTAGCAAAAAGATGTAACTTCCCCCCACTAAATTGGAACAGCGTCTGTTATTATAACAATTTTACCTTCATTTGTCAAGATTTTTTTTGGGGGCTCACAGAGATTTTTTAAAAAAATTTGAGACTGTTCGAGAGAAATTGATGTTCTCCCAACGGTTAACATTAGGGAATATTAAATAGTTCCACCTGGCCCCCGCTGAGGGACTGAGACATCAGATTTACTTGGAAAATTGACGAAATTCTTGGCTATTCTGCGAATTTTGTTGTTCGTGTTAAAAATTCTGTCAAAGAGAGTGGCCGGGGGATTTTTATCCTCTTTTTGAAACTGTCCTGTCTTTTAGCCTTTGTTCGACAATTGTGCTAATAAATACAGCATCTTATTCACCCAAAGGCTGACTATACGGCAGAGAGGACTGATCAATAAGGTTTATGTCGTTTACTTTAGGTTTCACATGGGGTTTTTACTCCTATAGTTTAAGTGCCCAAGATTCGATGGACTTCTTTTAACTGTTCAATGGTGGGGATATTTTGGGGGCACTTGGCCTCGCACTCACCACATTCCTCACAGGCAGCCGCCCATGCTGGCTGAATCTCCCCCTGGGGATTTTTCTTTTGGCCTAGTTGAGCATATCTCTCTTGCGCATATTCGGTTAAACCATAGATGCGATGATAGTTCATCAGTCGGAAGTTTTCCGGGATGTCCACGCCGTGGGGGCAGGGCATACAATAGCCACAGCCAGTGCAATAGAGGTCGGCCAGACGCTCATTTTCATCCAAAGCTGCTTTGATCTGGGCTAACTCCTTCTCGCTCAGAGGTTGCTCACCAGAGGCGGTGGCTGCGTTTTCCTCCACCTGCTTCAATTCGTTCATCCCTGACAGCGCCACACTGACCTTCGGGTTGGCCAGTACAAAGCGCAGGGCAATCTCCGGGGTGCTTTTGACGCCTCCAGGGATCATCCGCTGAATCTCCGGGGAAGAAACTCCAAGACGTCCACCTCCTACCGGTCCCATAATCGCCACTCCCATGCCTTTGTCATGAGCATAAGCGATAACCCCCTCATTGCTCCGATCGAGGAGGTTGTATTGAACCAGTAGGCCGGAGAACTCCCCGGTATCAATCAGCCTCTTGATATTTTCCGGTTTGTCGTGGCAGGAGAAGCAGAGATAATGGATAAGCCCTTGATCAAGTGCTCGATGTGCCGCCTCCAACGCCCCACCTGAAACAGCGACCCATTTCTGGAAACGATCCCATGCCAGGTTGTGGAAGTGCATAAAATCTATCCACTCGGTATCCAGGCGCTCAAGACAGGTCTCCAACTTCCGCCACCAGACATCCGCCTTGCCTTGTTCCTCTACATCCACAGGAATCTTAGTGGCTAAATAGAGTCCCTCTCGATCATAGCCTTTAATGGCTTTGCCTATCGCTATTTCGCTGGTGCCGTTAAGATAGCCCCAGGCGCTGTCAATGTAGTTGATCCCCAGATCAAGGCCCCGGCGAAGCAGGGGGACTGATTTATCGTAGTCACAGGTACCGTCCTCCTTATGTGGCAGGCGCATGGCCCCAAAACCCAAGGCCGACACTTTAATCCCAGTATTTCCATACGTTCGATACTGCATACTTAATCCCTCCCGGATGTTCACTGTGAACGGTTCAAGGTCACAATCTGTTTGTTTTCAACTCAGGTCCGGAGCCGCTTTGGAACCCAAATATAATTATTTTGAATGCAATTGTCAAAAAAGAACCCAGGAGGAGGTTTTCCAATCTTGACTTCAGTACCGGCCGTAGCGCTCCACCAGCCCCATCATCCACCGATAACTCTCAAAACTTACCGACGGCGGTACGGAGTGATCGGAATGGTAAATATACCCGCCTCCCTGTTTGGCTACGGTGATTTTGCTGCGCACCTCCTCCTCGATCAATTGTCGGTCCCCGGTGCTCATCACCCGCGTGTCGATGTTGCCCATGAAGGCCAGACGGTCGCCGTACTCCTCCTTCAGACGGCGAACATCCATGCCGGCTTTGGCCTCAAGTGGTTGCAAGCACCGAACCCCAGCCTCAAGCAGCAGAGGAATCGCCTCTCGGATGTCTCCGTCCGTGTGATAGATCACCGGCATATCGTGCGCATTGAAGAAGTCGAACAGCCGCTTGTGGCTGGGCATGAGGATCTCCCGATAGACACTGGGGGAGAAGAGCATCCCGTTCTTGTAAGCAATGTCGCCATTGAGCCAGGCCCCATCGAAGACGATCCCGCGATCCATGAGCATCTGGCACATCTGGATCATCAAGGTGGTATGGGTTTCAAAGATGTCCCGGATGAAAGCAGGATCCTCGGCCATCTTGGTTAGCAGGGCCACCTGACCGATAACACCTTGTGTCTTCTCATACGGGTCGGGCATACCATAGGTGATGAAACGACCCTCTTCGCGCAACCGACGATACGTCTCTTTGGTCTGGGGCGCAATCCGATCTTCGCTAGCCTGGAGCAGCGGCTTGTGCTCCTCCCACGATCGCCAGTCTTTCACGGCAAAATCCATGTCATGGGGTATCCAGCCACTTCCGCGCTTGAGAAGCTTTCTGGTCACACCATACTCGTTTCGCAGAATGGTGTATTCATCCGTCTCATCCAGGATCTCCTCTTTGAACCGAAAGGAAAGATCCACCCAAATACTGCCGAACTCATTCAGCCCAAAGTATGCCTCCGGCGACTGCCCTTCGGGTAGCCCTTCTGTATGCCAACGTTCCACCGTCTCCTTCCAGAATCCATCGGCCTTGGCAATACGATCGGGGATCTGGAAATTGAGAAGAGCCTTGATGCGCTCCTGAGAAGTCATATTAATGCCTCCTTTTTTCGAGCATTGTCCTGATGTTCACGACAATTCCCTCCATACGCCTCGGTGGGCTCTTTTTACCCACAAACTCCACACCCCTCCGATAACTCTTGAACCCTTCCCTTGAAGGACCCCTCTATCAAGGTGTCCTCCGTACCTTCCATATGATTATAGAACGTTTCCCAATTTATCCGCAATATCCACCACCGAGCCATGCAGGCTTCGCTAGATCACAATTGCAACTTAGCCACTCTGATAACCGGTGACTTCGAAGGTGTCCGTCAAAACATTGGATTCACTATCAGCTATTCTCTTGGAGGTAGGCTGATTTCCACCGACTGCTACCATAAACTCACCGGGCTCAACAACACGCTTTCCATTATCATCAAT
>DTYK01000020.1 GCA_012961925.1 Candidatus Latescibacterota bacterium | reverse complement strand
GAACCTGCGACCTCCGGGTTATGAGCCCGACGAGCTACCTGACTGCTCCACCCCGCGTTTTATGATAAAATACAAAATTTTATTGGGATTGTCAAGGTAAAAAACACCTGTCAAATCCATAGTCAAAAACTTCTTCTCGGCTCCTTCTATCGGTATAGTCAAACCTTATGTTTCATCACACCCCCTGTTAGATGTGTGTAGCCTCCTTACATGCAACAGATTAATAGCTTCTGCTATTCCTTGTCGGCCAGTCTTTTCTTCACTATTTTAACCTTCAATATCCTTTGTCCTCTTACCTTCTCAATTTGCAACTGCAGGTTCTTGAACTGGATTACCTGACCCTCATTAGGAATATTTCCCAGGAGGTCGTAAATAAAACCGCCCAGGGTCTCAAAACCATCCCTTGGTAGATCTGTATCTAACAAATCATTGAGGTCATGGATATCCATTCTGGCATCGGCCAATAGGCTATCTTCATCAAGCCACTGATATAGGAGTTCCTCGGTATCATACTCATCCTCTATTTCGCCTACGATCTCCTCCAGAAGGTCCTCCAAGGTGACAATTCCGGCCGTGCCGCCATATTCATCCACCACCACCGCCATATGCAGTTTCTTGACCCTGAACTCCTGAAGCATCTCGTCGATCTTCTTGTTCTCCGGTACGAAATAGGCCTCCCTCATGACATCCTCAAGATCCCAGCGGTCGGACTTTCCCAGGATTTGAAGGAGATCCTTCGCATACACGACCCCTCTAATGTTGTCAACCGTATCCTTGTAAATTGGAATCCGGGAATGTCCTGATTTCCCAATGAGTTCTATGAGCTCTTGGAGACTGATCGTCTCCTCAGCACAGATCATATCTATGCGAGGAACCATCACCTCTTTTACACTGGTATCAGAGAATTCGAAGATGCTACGAATCATCTCCTTTTCCTCTTCCTCGATGACACCCTCTTCGCTTTCGGACTCAACAATGCTCTTCAACTCCTCCTCCTTCATTTGCTTCGAATGTTCTTTGGGCAAGACCCGGTAAAAGAGCTCTATGAGAGGAGTTAACAGTATGAAAAGGACATAGACAGGAAGAACAAATCGAGGTGTTGAGTTTTCCCCTCGATGGGTTGAGATCCAATGGGCTACGACGTTATCAAAGAAGAAGAATGAGGAGAAAATAATCAGGACGACACCAACTAAACCGGCGCTTCTTTGGATACCAAACCCCGGCAAAAAGTCTTCCACAAAGATGATCAAGATAGCCGTTGCCGCAATGATAATAAGGGACTTACCGATGACTATGCCTGCATAAAACCTCTGTTTCGGATGGCAGATCTTAAGTAACTTATCAGCATGCTTGGTACCGTTCTCCCTTAATTTCTCCAGGGAAGACCGGGCGAGAGGGGAAATCGTCATATCGGCAGCCGATAATACTGCTGTTGCCAATAATAACAGCAAAAATATAGCTGCCTGAATAAACGAGTCAACGTCCAAGAATAGTTCACCTCCTGAATTTAACCCCGAAAATCTGTATTGCAGGTCCGATATACCCAAAAGACCCGCAATTCCCATAGCCGGAAATCAGGGAGCCTTGTCGTTTAATACCGGGGAGACCAATGAGTAGGAATTTTCTTCACTCCCTTATATAATCTCCCTTATTCCGACCTTGTCCAACCCTTGACTTTCCCAATTCTCTCTGCAGAAAATCGGATACGTACCTCTCCGTCTCCCGTTCCATCACCTCCCTTTCAGATTCTGTCTCATCATCATACCCGACAAGATGGAGCAAACCATGGATGGCCAAGCGGATTATCTCTTCCTCGAAGGTCACCCCATATTCTCTGGCCTGTTCGGCTGCCTTTTCAAGAGAGATGTAAATCTCACCGCCTATAGAGTCATGGTTGGGAAAAGGGTGGCTCAGGTCGAAAGAGAGTACATCGGTCGGGGAATCCACATGGCGGAACCGCCGGTTGAGATCCTGAATAATATCGTTATCAGCCAAGATAATGTTCACATCCTTGCGATAACCCTTCTCATGAAGAACATGTTGGGAAATCTTCTGTAATCCGTTCAGATCAAGATCTGACTTTCCCTTAAGGTTTTCGATTACCACTCTCATTTGCACCCCCAGTGGGATATTCTACCCTGGCATGATAGATACCCATAAGGATCGGAAGAAAGCTGTCCCCAATCTTGCTGAGCTCCTTCAATGTCAGGTCGCATTCATCAAGTTCGGAGCTTGTGAATTTCGATTCTATTATGTTCTTGACAAGACCCTTAACACGGCTGGGGGTCTTTTCCTTTAAGGTTCTCGCAGCCGCTTCAACTGAATCGGCCAGCATCACGATAGCCGCCTCTTTGGTTTGAGGCCTTGGCCCGGGATACCTGAACGCGTCTTCTTCCACCCTTCCTTTTTCCGCTTTTTCCACTGCCCTGTGATAGAAATATGCCATGGTACTCTTGCCATGATGCTGCTGGATGATCTCCATGATGGCCTTGGGCAAACCATATCGATCGGCCATCTCATAACCTTCCTTTATATGGGACGCAAGGATGAGACTACTGATCGACGGAGAAAGTTTATCATGCGGATTTTTTGCCCCCGCCTGGTTCTCGGTGAAGTACTCCGGTTTCTCCATCTTACCGATGTCGTGGTAGTAGGAGCCGACCCGTGCGAGGAGGGAGTTAGCACCGATGGCTTCTGCAGCAGCTTCAGCCAGGCTCCCCACAATGATACTATGGTTATACGTGCCTGGTGCCTTTATAGCTAGATCCCTCAAAAGAGGTCGGTTTAAATCGGAAAGCTCCAGGAGCGTGATATCCGTCGTGATGCCGAAAACGCTTTCAAAGATTGGGAGCAAGCCAATGGTCAGAACCGGGGAGAAAAACCCGTTTAGGATACCCGGAAGAAGTCTCTTCGGAATCTCGGCCAGAGGGGTAAACCTGAGGAGATCTGTTGCGGCAATTGCTACAGCATAAGTTATAGGTATATATACCATTGATCGGTAGAATTGATAGCGGTGTCGTACTCTTTTCACTGAATACACAGCAGCGATACCGCACACCACGGAGACGAAAGTGAACTGAAAATCATAGCCGAGAATGGCGCCGGCAAGGAAGGCTATCAGGAAGGTACAAACGGAACCCGCTTCCGCATCGAAGAGGATCGCTACCAACATTGAGGATAGGGTGACCGGTATAAGGAATACCAGGTGGGGGTTGCCGGCTGCATAAGAAGCAACGGCCACTGGTGCCAGGATGACGATCGAGAGCAATAGTAGAAACATGGGGTTATCGTATATACGCCGCTTAAAAGTATAGAGATAGGCCCAAAGTATCGCCACTACGAAGGCAGCTATGAGAAGACGTCCAAGCCATAGGAGATAACGCCTACCCAGGCTTTCTCTGAGTTCGCGTTCGACCTTGGCCTTGGCCAGTGAGTTCAAAACCTCCATATCCTCTTCACTGATAACCTGATGACTATCTATGATCCTGGTGTTCGCAAGGATTGTCCTTTTGTATAAGGGAACCGAAGCGACGGCCGCCTTCTTCCGCTCTTCAGTTCGCACCCTATCAAAGGCCAAATTAGGGGTCAGGAACGCGGTAATCACCTCATAGCAAACTTTTACAAGCCTTTCCTCAGTGAAGATCCGCCTTATCCGGTCAGGAAGTACCTCTTTAACACCGGGGATATCGGGGATCTGCTCAATGGCTACAGTCCTCTCTTCTCCTCCCTTCGATATCACAACGAAACGACTTTCGTCTTCACCGGCAATATCCTTTTTGCTTCTCAGCACACCGATAGCATAAATATCGCCAAGCAAACGTTTAGAAGTCCATTTCAATCTATCAAGATCCCTCACATGCTTCTTCTTGTCCCTGACCCCTATTGCCAGAAGGAACTTAGCTGTTTCATCATATAAAGGTGGACTCATCCTTTTCAAGCCGATAAGCTTCAGAGAGTCCGGAGCTTCCGAGGCAAGACTCGTGGAAAGATGGGAGAAAAACGAGTCCAACCGTGCCACCTGACGGTCCGCGACCTCTGGATCGTAATTAAGAATTGGAAAGACCCTCTTGCGTGCCTCTTCTCTCTGCTTCTGGAGCTCTTCGTTACTCTTAAGAACGTGAAAGGTGAACGGCGCAATAATCTCCTTCTCCGAGACCATTCCAACCTGCAACTTGCTGAATTCGAAAGTCTTATGTCTTGGGAAAAGCAGAGTAAGAATCATGACCAGCAAGAAAGCCACAAGCCATCTAAGAAAGTCCTCTTTTTTATCGGGTGTTTTCCTGACCTCCTGCCCCTTCCTTGCCCCACCCGACATGCCTTTCTCTTTTGGGACGGATTTATCTCCCTTGAGTTGTCGACTGATCTTGCCCATTTTCATATTGTTCATAAGCCTTTATTATTTCCTGAACTAAGCGGTGGCGCACGACGTCTTTCTCGGTAAGGTAGACAAATTTCACTCCCTGCATGTCGGCAAGTATATGTTGGATCTGGATGAGTCCGGAGGCCTCCTTGTCCGGGAGATCGACCTGAGTGATATCCCCCGTTATGATCGCTTTGGACCCGATCCCAAGCCTCGTCAGAAACATCTTCATTTGGATAGCGGTGGTATTCTGGGCCTCATCAAGGATTACAAAAGAGTCGTTCAGGGTTCTACCTCGCATATAGGCCAGTGGAACGATCTCTATTACCTTCATATCGAGGAGCTTACGTAGTTTCTCTGCCGGGACCATATCGTAAAGAGCATCATACAAAGGCCTGAGATAGGGATCAACTTTCTCCGCGAGGTCACCGGGAAGGAAACCCAGACTCTCCCCCGCCTCGACAGCCGGCCGAGCGAGGACAATACGGGAAACCTCCTTATTTTTCAGCGAAGAAATAGCCATAGCAACCGCAAGATAGGTCTTCCCTGTACCCGCCGGACCTATACTGAAGATGATATCATTTTTACGAATCGCCTCTACATAGGCCTGCTGGCCTGGCGACTTGGCCCTGATCACCTTTTTGTCCGTTGACAGTATGGTCGCTGCAGCGGGGGCATCCTCAGCAATGCTCGGGTTCTGTTCAACGTACTCCAAAGCGGCGAGGAGATCACCATCATTGAACTCGTATCCTTTTTTAACGAGAATCAACAGCTCCCTGAAAAGGTCAGACACCCTTTCAACATCTTTCCCTTCGCCTTCAAAAGCTATCTGCTGACCACGGGCTATCACCTTCACCCCAAAACGTTGTTCGACCTTGGAGAGGTTTGAATCATGATGACCATATATAAACAGTGGATCAATGCCTTCTAATGATATCTTTGCAGAAGTCTTCCTACTCAAGTGACATCATCTCCTTAAAAATAAAAGCCCTCAACTTCTGGCAAAACCAGAAACCGAGAGCTTTAAGTTCGCCCAGCCTCAGTATTTCTGCCTTGCCGAGAAGATGGCTCTCTTTCGGATAAGAGACCATCCCCCAGCGTCTTTACTCTTCTGGTATAGCTAATAATTGTGCAGGAAAGATCAGGTTCGGATCCTTGATCTGATCCTTGTTGGCTTCGTAAATCTTCGTCCACTTGGAAGGATCGTTGTAAATGTGGCCATATCCGGCGATCTTGGAGAGCCATTCCCCTCTGATGACTAAGTGGTAACCTGGGGGCACCCCACGCGGGATCGTGAGCACCCAGTTGGGGTAGATCAAGTCAGGATTTTTGATCTTATCCTTATTTGCCCTGTAAATTCTCGGCCACATATAGGGATCACCGTAAATCTTCTCCTTCGCCGAAATAGTCCACAGGCAGTCACCCCGAACAACTGTATAATAATCAGGCGGCGCAACCTTCGGTACAGCAGCCTTCAGTCGGGCAAGCATTCCATCGATGACCACAACCTCTTCGGCCACGTCAGGTAGGTAAGTTATAGGATTGGCCTTTAGCTCTGCAAAATCCTTGCCCAGGGCCTCAACCTCATCACGCTTTTTGTACAACTGATCAGATGGTAGCGATGTCAACCCCTCAATTTGAGACTTAAGCCTCTTCAACTTTGTCTTAAAAGCCTCCACTCCAGCCTCATCCGATTCGATAAGCTCATAAATCTCCTTAGTCACCGCAGCTATCTTTTGCTCTATCTCTTTAATCTCGGCTGAAAGTGAGGCTATCCCTTTTTCAATTTCAGTTATGGCCGCCACTGCTGTGCTCTCACGCTTTGCATAGGCTGCCAGTTGGCTTTTGTACTCTTCATACGACATTTTCTTTTCCGCCGCCTGGGCAACATTCCAGCCGCAGATTAAAAAGACAGCCACTAAAACCACTATAATTGCAGATGGAACTCGAAGAGATGACAGAGTTCCAAGGTTAAGTCTGGCAGAAGTGCAAAGTACTGAGGACAAATATAAAGT
>DTYK01000019.1 GCA_012961925.1 Candidatus Latescibacterota bacterium | reverse complement strand
GGCCAGTGAGTGGGTGTCAGGATAGGGTTGCCCTCATAACGCTCAAACAATGTGCTGGCATGTATAGAGGTCCTCATGGCTCCTCCTAAGACACCTCTATCTCAATCCTCCGAGTCAGGGGATCAGGAATGCCCGTAGTTCGGCCTACTATCGCAAATGGCCCCGAGGCTGCTGGCAAACCACAGTTCCAGTGAAGCCTGATCCCCATCGGATGCCGGTTCTCCTGAATCCATCTCTCCAAGGCCTCCTGGGAGAGATGGCAGATCCTCCTTATAGCTTCCCTTTCGTACACCCCCTGAAGGGCTGATGATCTTTCGTGAGCTGGAAGTCGTTGGCAAACCAGGTGATGTGTCCGGCTAAGCCGGATTCCTCCAAGGCTCGAAGCGACTCTTCCAGGCTCTTTTGCCTATATCCTCACAGCGGAGGTCACAGTCCACAGTGACGACGAGGATGACGTTCATGATCCCTCCCGTCTTGAAATTCCTGCCCTTAAAACTCTGTCTCAACTCTGCTCTCCTTCCGCAGGTTAAAGCAGATGAAGGCCTCCTCGTCCTTCTGGGTCCACGAATTCGGGACCAGGATGGAGTCAGAGGTAACCTCGGGAAGTTTCCCGCCGTCGGCGGTTACGCGGGAGATCCCAAGTTTTTCGGATAGAACAACCTTTACCGTGAAATCGGGACAGGCAAATGGCGAACTGAACCGCAACCGCATCTGCCTTTCGGACCGTTCCGCTTGGACCCCGTAAGCCTTTATCGTTGCCCAGTACCGGGCCAGTTCGGACGGCGTCATCCAGATGACCCGGTTCCCGAAGACACGATCTATCCTCCCCAAAAGCTCCTCTAAGATCATAAACCCGTACCGGTCCTCGGGCCCGTAGAGCCTCTGGAAGTGGCTGTGGAATACGATGCAGCTCTTGTCGCCGAACAGTTTAGCCATCCTTCCTGTACAGCCATCGGCCGTCAGATATTTATCCGTGGCCTCGGTGACCTTCTCGGGTGTAGCCGCCTCCCATCTTCTGGATTCGTAGAAGAAGAACTCCCTGCACCCGCTCACGATGCTCACCACCGCCTCCCCATCCTCTCTGTCCAAGTACATGACGCTCGGGTTCACGCTCCAATGCCTCCGATCCGGCTCTTCGTGCAGAAAATACCACGTAAGGGGAATATCGTTCACCTCCTTCTGTGCAATCAGCATCGCCCTTACGTAGGGCCCCTCCACCTCCCTGCCGAAGTCGCACCCCGATGTCACCCCGTTGGCCACGAGCCCCACGGCCTTCAGGATCCCAAGTCCCTTAGAGATGTATTCTGCCAGTGCATCCTCATCCTGCCAATTGGAACAAGGACCACTCCGATTCGGGCAGGAGCCTCTCGGTCTTCAAATCTAGGGCCTGGGTGTGGGTCAGGACCTCCGGGGTGATGTCGAAGGCGGGGACCAGACGCTCCTTCACCATCCAGATAAACTCCTCCAACCTCTTGGGATTCAAGCCCTTTATTCCTCTATCTATCCGACCTAAGGGATAGGGGTCCGGGGACTTGTAGGTAGAAAGGTAGGGAACGAAGCTTGTCTTGCCCTTGACCCCGTACCTTTCCACGAGGTCCACGAAGTCGTTTATGAACTCCCAGCTCCTTTGGAAGTCCTTATCCTCCTGCCACACGTCCCCCACGGTCCAGTCATCGATCAAGATGCAGATGGGGACCCTTAGCCTCGGAAGTTCAGGGCGTATCTGGGAGATCGTCTCGGATCGCCTCCTTTATAGGTCGTAGCCTTCCATTGTGGCCGGGTAGATCCATGCAGCCACCACAAAGACGAAGGCCTCCGGTTCCACCCACGCCGGAGGCTCCGATGTTGCCCCAAGTCCTCGAAGTCCTCTCAACTACAAGGGTAGTTTCACGACCTTCCCCGTACTGCTGGACTCATATATCGCCTTCACTACCTCGAGCGACTTCCTCCCCTCAGGACCGTCCACCACCGGCTCCCTGCCGTCTCTGAGCGCGCCGACCATATCCTCCACTACATTGCTGGGCCAGTGTTCTGGAAGCTTTTCTTCAAACTCTTCCTGAAACTTCCAAAGGGCAAGCTCTCCCCCTTTTATTCCTACATAGCCCTTTTCTCCGTGCACTTCCACCACAGGGTCGTCATCTTTGTACCAAGTGGTGGTACCTAGGACTGTACCGATGGCGCCGTTTTTGAAGGTAAGAACGGCAGCACCCAAGTCTTCAGTTTCGATGTTATGAGTGAAAATCCCTGCTCGGCCAAATACGGTTTCCACCGTTCGCATAAACCAGAGCAGAAGGTCTATCCAATGGATGGTTTGGTTAATCAGCGATCCTCCGCCATCCAACTCTCAAGTGCCGTGCCAGCCATCGTAATACTTCTGGGCCCTGTACCATTTCATCCTCGCCTCACCCAGGACAAGTTTTCCCAACCTTCCGTCTTCTATGGCTCTTTTGATTCTAAGATTGTGCGGAGCATACCGCTGCTCAAAATCAACAGCAAGCTTCACTCCGCAATCCCTGCTGACCTGAATCATCCGATTGGCTTTTTCCAGAGTGACCTCTATGGGTTTGGTCACGATCACATGCTTCCCCGCTTGGGCCGCATCCATGGCCATCTGGGCATGCATACCACTGGGAGTCATTACAAAGGCAACATCCAGGTCCTTTCGTTCGAGCACCTTGTGGTAGG
>DTYK01000018.1 GCA_012961925.1 Candidatus Latescibacterota bacterium | reverse complement strand
ACTGAGTCGTTTATCCCCACGGAGGAAAGACCGCTCTCAATTGAGGTGGGACAGAGGGTCTGGGTGAAAAGTCTGGGCCGAGAGGGCGAGGTATTGACAAAGGAGGATTCGTCAGGAAGGGTACAGGTGCAGGTCGGCAAGGCCAAGGCGAAGGTGTCGGCTTCCGATCTTCGCCGGGTTGAAGGTGGTGGAACAAAAAAGGGCGGTGGAATTCATATCCCCGCAGCTCTGGTCCCATCCCGTGACGTCTCTGACCGAATAGATGTGCGGGGTATGACTTTTGATGAAGCCTCTGCCGTTGTGGACAGGTACCTTGACGATGTATACCTTGCAGGATTGAACACCATAACGATCATTCATGGGAAAGGAACCGGAGCACTGCGGGAGAAGATCGGGGCTTTCCTGCAGAAACACCCCAGAGTTAAGTCACAGCGTATGGGAGAATGGAACGAAGGCGGTTCAGGAGTAACCATTGTAGAGATACAATAACAGGTCTCAATACCTGGCAAAACTCCGCCTCAAACCGACGAGATTTCCTTAAAAACCTGACACAAATTTTAAGATCTCGCCTTGAGCTATCTTGTTCGGACATTTGCATTGAAAATGCTCTGCCATCTACTCAAACAATGTTTCCCCTCCCTTCAAATGCTGCCGTGCTACCTCTTCATTCAGTTCCACGCCGATGCCGGGCTTGTCAGGTACGGTAATGTACCCATCCTTGATCACAGGCCCGCCGCCTTCCACCAGGTCATTCCACCATGGGATCCCCAGGGAATGAAATTCCATCACCAAAAAATTGGGAATGGATGCACATACGTGGGCCGCTGCCATAGTTCCAATGGGGCTACTGACGTTATGCGGCGCCATGGGAATGTAGTAGGTATCGGCAGCATCCGCAATGCGCCTGCTTTCCAAAAGGCCGCCTACTTTCGGAATGTCCGGCGCTACAATATCAGCGGCCTGTTTCTGAATAAGGTCTCGAAATCCGTGCTTGGTGTACAGATTTTCCCCGGTACAGATGGGTGTATTTGTGAAGGCCGCCACTTTAGCCAGCGCATCGATGTTCTCCGGTGGCGTGGGATCCTCTAACCACAGGAGATTATATTCCTCTAAGGCATTGGCCAACCGGATGGCGTCCTTGGTACTGTATTGCCAATGACAATCCAAACACAGATCAATCTCCTCCCCTACAGCCTGACGTAACGCCTCCACGGTCTTGGCGATGTGACGAATGGCCCCCGTACTGAGACAGCGGTTGTGAGTGTCGAGCTGATAGACAGCAGGAACATAGGTGTCGAATTTGAGAGCGGTGTAGCCCATGGCTTTCACTTCCTGAGCCTTATCGGCACAGACTCTGGGATCATCCTCTACGCCACAGTCAGCATAAATCCTGATTTTGTCCCGAAATTTGCCTCCGAAGAGATTATATACTGGTGTATTCAGCGCCTTACCAACCACATCCCAGAGGGCAATTTCCACCCCACTGATAGCAGTAACAGTTGCCCCGGCAATAGAACCCGCCCCAGACATGCGATACATCATGCGTTGAAAGAGGAAATCAACGTTAAAGGGATCCTGCCCTACCAATATGCCCTTCAGGTGATGGATGATCTCTTTCACCCCTGCGCCCCAATAGGCCTCACCGATGCCGGTGATACCCTCATCGGTATAAATCTTAACGATTATCCATTCGAAATTACCCTTGATGACTGCAGTCTTTATGTCGGTGATTTTCACGTTTCTGTCCTCCCCAGGTGTATGTAGAATCCCTAAGTCCCAATCTCTAAATTAAATGCTCGAAATTCGCTTTGATTTTCATTTACAATATCCAACTGAGTCACCCAATATGGTATTCTTCCTTTACCTTACGAGCATCAATGCCGCTGCGGATCCTCTCCACTCCCTCTCGCTCGCGGGCTGCTATATCTTCGGCCTTCACCAATACCTCATGGGCGATATCCCTGGGAATAACGATAACGCCATCAGAATCGCCGAAGATAAAATCGCCCGGGTTTACCTGCACCGCATAAGTCAAAGAACCACTGATCCAAATGGGTTTCTCAACCTCTACAAGCACTGAGCGGTAACCCTGTTCGAGGGGACTGGTATAACGGCAGAAACATCCCCAATTGGGAATGCGCAAATGCTGATAGGAATCCCTTATCCCGCCATCTACCACCACACCCTGGCAACCTCTGGCGTAGATACTATTGGAGGTAATACCGCCGACGTGGCCGCTCTGATCCTCATTGCCGGGATCCCAAACCAATACGCAATGAGGATATATGGCCTCCATGAGATCAGGACCTGGGGGCGCATCTTCCCAGCGAGGTCGGCGGATGGCCTTGGCAGTGACCGCCGGGCCTGCAACAACCATATCATAGCGCAGGGGCTTGATGTCCTTATGCAACCACTGGCTGTGCAGCTTCATCTGGTCCAAAACGTCGCAGATTGGTCCCCCATAAAGCTTTCTATAACGCTCACACATCTCGACTAAGGATATCTTCTCTTTCGGCATCTTCCCTCCTCCTTATCTAGCCTCGCTTCATAAGGCAAGATCTTAAAATTTGTGTCAAATTTTTGAAAGCTTCGGGCTGTACTTATCTTCCGCATCCTTTTCTTCGTACTT
>DTYK01000017.1 GCA_012961925.1 Candidatus Latescibacterota bacterium | reverse complement strand
TCGGTGAAGGTCATGGTGATAGGTGATCTGATGTTAGATGAATACCTCTGGGGTAGGGTGGAGCGTATCTCTCCGGAAGCCCCTGTACCGGTTGTGGAGATAGAGTCTGAGTCAATAGGGCTGGGTGGGGCCGCAAATGTTGCCCATAATATCAGCGCTCTGGGGGCTGTAGCAATCCCCGTCGGTGTAATTGGTCAAGACCCGGCAGGGGAAAAGCTCCTGATGGAGATGAATAGGCTGGGAATCACAACCCAGGGCATCGTTGTCGATCCATCGAGACAGACTACGCTGAAGACAAGGGTGATCGCTCATCATCAACATGTGGTGAGGACTGACAGGGAGACAAAAAGGCCGATTTCACAAGATATGGCACGGAGAATAGTGAACTTTGTGAAAGAAGGAATAGATCAGGTTGATGCACTCCTTCTTGAGGATTACAATAAAGGTGTTATCACGAAACAACTTCTGGGACAGGTTATCCCTTTAGCAGTGGAGAGAGGTAAACTCTGTACGGCTGATCCTAAATTTGATAACTTTTTCGACTTCAAGGGGGTTACTGTTTTTAAACCCAATTTGAGAGAAGTAGAAGCTGCCTTTGGCATCAGGATCGGCCCCAAGGAGGATCTGCCGGCCCTCGGGAGGAAATTGCTTCAAAGGCTGGGTTGTAAATATGTTCTATTCACCCAGGGCGCAGATGGCATGTCTCTCTTTGAGGGTGATGGTGTGGTTTCCCATGTTCCTGCTGTGGCAAGGGAGGTGTTCGATGTCTCAGGTG
This sequence comes from Candidatus Latescibacterota bacterium, assembly GCA_012961925.1. Lineage (GTDB taxonomy): Bacteria > Latescibacterota > MVCY01 > MVCY01 > DTYK01 > DTYK01. The sequence goes on along the minus strand of DTYK01000017.1, from coordinate 9,386 downwards.
CGGGTGATACGGTCATCGCCACTTTAACCGTGGCCATGGCGGCTGGGGCTGAGATTATGGAAGCCGTCGAGTTGGCCAACCATGCGGCGGGAATGGTCGTTGGCCAGGTGGGGGTGGTACCGGTGACAAAGGAGATGATCGAAGAATCATTGACGAGGAGTTAGGTATGCGCCCCGTTCTCTTCCGCATAGGGACGTTTCCGGTTCATTCATATGGATTGATGCTGGCATTGGCTCTACTTTTAGGGCTCTGGCTGGCTGTTAGGAGAGGAAGAAAGGCTGGCATTCCGTCAGACAAGATGATGGATGTATCAGTCTATGGTATTATCGTTGGTATACTGGGGGCAAGGTTACTCTATGTGGTCTTCCACTGGCACGAGTTCTCTACTGATCCTCTCTCCATCATCAATCCTTTCGGCCCCGGTCGATTTGGGATTGCGGGGTTGATACTTTACGGCGGCCTGATAACAGGGCTTGTCTTCACCTTCTTCTACTTCTGGAAGCAAGGTATCCCCCTCTGGAAGGGGTTCGATGTCCTTGCCCCATCCGTTGCCTTAGGTATCTTCTTCGTCCGGATAGGGTGTTACCTCAATGGGTGCTGCTTTGGCGAACCATCCCACCTGCCTTGGTCAGTGGTCTTTCCCAAGAGCAGCCCGGCGGGTTGGGTTTTCCCCGACACCTCTATCCATCCAACTCAACTCTATTCAGCGCTTTATGGCATGGCCATCTTTGGATCGTTGCTTTACTTTGAGAGATTCAAGAGGTTTGACGGTTTCACCTTCTGGCTTTTCATTATGCTTTATTCAGTCGCTCGGTTCTTAATCGATTTTCTCAGGTACTATGAAGATAATATGGTGATATTGAGAATTGGTGAAACACCGATCCTTTTTAATCAAGGCATAAGTATGCTTTCCTTTCTGGTAGCAGCCATTATGTTGCTTAGGCTCAATAGGAGCCAAAGGATAAGGGCAAGGGAAGCAGCCGAAACCGGACTGTAGCCAGCCGGAAGGAATTCTCTGTGCTGAGGTCCATTTAAAGGCTCGCAGGGTTTTGCATCATTGGAAGTCTAAAAAGTGACGATCTCACCAACCTTTCTGCCCAGCAAAGGAAGTTACGGTTAAGGAGGGGATATGCCGGAACAGTACGCGGATTTACATTTGCACACGACCTGCTCAGATGGACTAATGAGGCCAGAAGATATCGGTGCGTTAGCAGCGCAGGCTGGTATAGCGACGATTGCGATTACCGATCATGATACGATCTGTGGGATCGATCGAGCTATCGCGGCAAGGGGGAATTCAACTGCCGAAGTTATCCCCGGGGTGGAACTCAGCGCCGTCATTGACGAGACCGAAGTCCACATCCTCGGATACTTCATAGACTGGCACGAGGCCACTTTTACTGAGAGGATGGGACAGTTGCGCAGAGGTCGGTTGGAGAGGGCTAAGAAGATCCTGTTAAGATTGAAAGAATTGGGAGTAGACCTTCCTCTTGAGTCAGTGCTTGAGATAGCAGGTGAGGGGGTGATCGGGAGACCCCACATAGCTGACGGACTGATAAGAGGAGGCTTCGTCTCCTCTTATGATGAGGCCTTTGATCGATATATTGGCCAGGGTGCCCCCGCGTACATACCGAAGCAGCTACTTCATCCGGCAGAAGCCATCAGACTGATATCGTCAGTCGGTGGGATACCAGTGCTTGCTCATCCAGGAACATTGAAGGAGGAGGGATTTATCAGGCAGTTGATCCTGTGGGGTTTGAAAGGTATAGAGGCAGTGCACCCTGTCCATACACAACGGATGATCGACTACTATAAGACATTGGCTAAAACCCATGGCTTACTCTATACCGGCGGCTCAGACTTCCATGGCGAGGGACGAAGGTTCAACTCCATCGGTAAACAGAAGGTCCCATCTCAAGTTGTCAGAGACCTTAAGTCTCTAATTCAGCATAATAACGGTTGATTTCAATGACATGGCCTGCAGAACCAAAAAAGAAGGGGACCTTCTAAGAGAAGACCGGTCTTCGAAGGATTTGTCCTTCACGTCGGAGGTTTGTTGGGAGAAGTTCCGGTTAGGCATCTAACACTACTACGTTAACATGAACCACAAAGGGATAAAGCACACCGAAGGAAGCATGGTACTAAAATCCCAGGTAGTTGCTCACTTTTCGTACGCTGCCAACCCCTTTTATCACATCCCTCAATTTCAAATTCTTTTTCATGATGTAGGAGAAGACCTGGGGCAATCTTGTCAGCCTTAGGTAGAAACTTGTATAAGCCTTTATGATGGATTTTTGTATTTCCTGAGGTGACAGATGCCTGGTCTTCATAACGGCGTGTATTCCGTCGTATAGATCCCAGTTACGCACGACTATTCTATCTTTAACAGCCTTGAACAGCTCTGTTCCTGGATATGGGGTGAGAATGGAGAACTGAGCTGTATCCGGATTTAGTCTTCTTGCCAGCCTGATGGTCCTGTTGATCATCCTCTTCGTCTCATCTATCCCGCCGATTATAAAGCTCCCCCAGGTCTTTATCTTGTAAGATCTTAATATATCTCGCGCACGATATATCTGATCAATAGTTATCCTTTTGTGATACCCGTCGAGTATTTCTTGGTCTGAGCTCTCTATACCAAGAAAGACGGAACGGGCCCCAGCCTCTGCCATCTTTTTTACCATGTGTTCGTTCTTAACTATGGTATCCACCCTTGAGAAACACCACCAGATTACATCGAGTCCACGTTTGATCAGTTGATCGGCGAAATCTATAACCCTCTTTGGGCTAAGGGTGAAATTATCATCCATCAGAGTGAAGGCGTTGTAGTGGTATTCATTCCTGAGGTGTTCTATCTCATCAATGACGGAGCCTATGCTTCTGGTTCGCCATTTGCGGCCAGCGAATTTAGAGGAAGCGCAGAAAGAACAGTTGAAGGGACAACCCCGACTTGTTATGAGTGAGGTGGCTTTACGCCCTTCGAACATAGTTGTATATCTCTCCATTGGCAAAAGATCCCGGGCTGGTAACGGAAGTCCGTCAAGCTCGGAGATAACAGGGGCAGGGGGGGTCCTCACCAATGTTTCTCGATCCATAAATGATATCCCAGAGACATCATCCACCGGCTTTTTAGAAGCAAGCCTATCTACAAGATCCACCAGGGTATACTCTCCCTCTCCTCTGATGACATAGTCGACCAGTCCCGTTAAAAGGACCTCTTTATCCTGGAAGGTGGCATGATACCCACCCATCACCACTGAAAGTCCCAGGGCCTTGGCGCTTTTAGCGATCTCAAGGGCCTTCGGATACTGGGGGGTTAAACTGGTGATACCCACAAGGTCATATCTGGCCAGGTCCATCTTCTTGCCTGCTTCGGGTTCTACCTCGAGATCCTTGATCTCGACCGAGTGCCCGTTTTTACGCAGCACTGCACCGAGATATGCCAGTCCCAAAGGTGGGAGCTCTCCTCCAAATTGTCGATAAAGATTGGTCGAAGCTGGTGGACTTATCAATAACACCCGCATTGTTCACCCCCAATTCCGTTCAGCCCTATTATAAGCAACGCACAGTCGTATCCTTCCTTTTCTCTGCCTGCCTAAAGGAAGTAACAATAGAAGCTTATCTAAGAGGAAGGTGGCCAGTTAGCCCTCATAAAAACCTGATGTAATATACTCCTCGCCCTTTCTCTTCTTCCACTCTTCCACGGGGACCGAATACGTTCTCTCTATCTTGTTCCGAAACGTGGGGCCGGCATTATAGGCACAGAAGGGATAAAGCTTACCGTCCGGAGCCACATAGTGAATGGTACACCTCCGCACCCTGTCTACGTTATAGTTATATCCGTCCTGGAAATGCATGCCTGCCACCAGAAGGAGGTTCCAAGGACTTTCCACCCGCTTGTTCTTGTCTATCAGCGTCTCAATGATACTCAAACAGAGCTCCTCAGACAGACCCGACGGTGCCCTGTTCCTCCTGAAATGTTTTTTCACTATTCTTACCGCCTTATAGGCACTCAGGGATGGAATCGAAAGGAATTCCCTCTTGGAGGCAAGACGATTGAAATCGGTCATCAACCCCTCAATATCAATAAGCTGGGTAATGGGGATAACACATCCCTCACGATTATTGACAAACAGATAGGTACCCAGACCGCAATCGGAATGGCAGGTAATCTCCATGAAAGCCCTCTTCTTTATCTTAGCTATGAACTTTGAGAAGGGTGAGGTGACCGATAGCGGATACCAGTCCTCTTTCGCCGAGATATATCCAGTCTGTTCTTCTATACACCTTGCCAGATCCGCAAGGGTAAACCTTTGTCTCTCCCTGTCCTCCTCTGCAATCCTTCCCGTAAACGCAACAGGCTGGTAACTTATTCCACTAATGACATCTACGTTCTCAATGGCAAACCGCAGGATTTCGCCAATCTGATCATCGTTGACGCTGTTCACTATAGTGGGAACTAACACGATCTTGAGACCGGCTGCCCGACAATTCTCCACCACTTTTCTCTTCAACTCCCATAATGCGACACCTCTGGTCACTTCATAGGGTTCGTCTCCGATCCCATCGAACTGAAGGTAAACAGTGTAGAGGCCGGCTTCTTTACATTGGTGGGCGTACTCTAAGGATCGTCCTATCCTGATACCATTGGTTGCCGCCTGCAGATGAGTGAATCCCATATCTCTGGCCGCCCTCAGGATATCTAAAAACCTGGGGTGAATGGTCGGTTCCCCTCCGGAAAATTGTATGGCAGAAGTTGGTATTGGCTTCACGGCCTTCAACACCTTTAACATCTCAAGGACCTGTTCGAATGAGGGTTCATAGACATAATCTTTTATTGACGCACTTGCAAAGCATATCGGGCAGTTGAGATTACACCTGTTGGTGAGGTCAATGTTTGTCAGGGCAGCGTTGCTTTTATGCATCTGGCACAGGCCACAATCTAAAGGACAGACCTCCGCATCAGTAACTTGAGGGTTGAGTATACCTTTACCGTCCTCGAACGTCCACTTTTCCGCCTTCAGATATAATTCAGCATCGGAAGATATAAGATCCCTGAAATAACCGTGTTCAGGGCAAATTTTATCCATGTAAACCTTTTTATCCTTTTCATATATATTAGCTGACAGTATCCTATTACAGTTAGGACACAGGCTGTTAACAGTCTTTGGTAGGCCGTGTGGTACGTCTTGAAGAGGGATCTTTAACGTTCTCAGTTCCTTTATCACTGTTGCCATCTCTTCCTCCTGCTCTTTTGAACAGCATCCTGGAAAGACAATCCGGTCTGTTTCTGCCGGGGAGGCCAGAGGGATAAACCGTTAACTATGTACCTGCCGATGTCTCTTTCTTCTTGGTTGCCGACCAAAAGCTCAAAACCGCTACAACTATACCAAAAATCAAAAGATTCCATGTCCCTCTAAGCACATCAATGAAACTGGAGATGATCAACCAGATCCCAACAATGCCTGTCACCCACGATTGCCACATAACCTACCGCCCCCTTTCTAAGTATCCCTGAACCTCTTTGGCCTCCCCGTGCCCTTGCTTGTTGTGTTAGCGGAGTCCTCGACTCATGCCAACGAGGCTCCGCCTCAAATTGCAAAATAAAAAAGCAAAATGCGAAAGGTCTTGGAGGTCTTAGTCATAAGATGAAGCAATATCTGTGCCAGAATGATCTGAGGAGGGTTCGGATTGAAGAGATGGTAGCGGAAGACTGTCCACCTATAACCTCTGACAGGCCACTCGAAAAATTTCAATACCACTTCTAAGCGAGTGCTCTCAGCAGAATAACTGCTACAATTTACGGGTCCTGTGCTAATTAATTGTTAGCAGTCACATCGGATATGGTCGTGCTGCTGGTCGGCCTCTATGGTATTCTCATGGGTGATCTCGTGCATACGGTGGAGGACCAACAGCCAGGCCAGCGTAGATTCAGCGCCCTGGTTCATGTTTACCCCTGAACTGTGTATTCCGTCCCGGCAACCGGTGCTACTGAAGTCGTATACTGCTTCATGAACGTCGTTATCACCGAGAAACCAGTTAAAGCAACGGTAGATTTTCTCAAACCATATCTTCTGTCGTGTAGCGAGGTAGGCTTCATGGCATGCATCCACTAAGGCAGCGACCTCGATCGGCTGTTGGTCAAATTGAGCCTTCGTACCGCCACGGGGGAACCAGCCTTTATTGCCGATGGGGGAGAGGTGTCCGTCGTGCGGATCTGTCTGAATCTGCACGAGCCATTCCAGTGAGTTTAGTCCCAGTTCCACCAGGTGGCTGTCATTTAGCCATCTACCGGCTGTGATAAGTGCCTGGGGGAGGCGAGCGTTGTCATAGGTAACGATCTCTTCGGCCCAGGGCCAGTCTGGAGAAGAATTTTGAGAAAAGAGCTCGGCAAGGTGTCGGGCCAGTATCTCGCCGATTCGACGTGCTTCACTTGACCCGCCAAAGCGTTTCAGATAGGCGATACAGCCAAGCAAGGAGTACGCCCAGGCCCGCGCGTATGTCAGGAACTCGCATCCGGGTAACGCCAGGTCGAACATCCGGGCCGCAAAGGTTAGTATAGTTTCGTTTGGGGCATAATTCACGGTGGCACCCAGCGCCCAGAGGGCTCTTCCGTGACAGTCCTCCGAGCCGATCTCTTCCAACCAGCGTCGGTCATAGGACATGAAATTGCGGAAACGGCCGGTCTCCTCGTTCAGCGCATGGTGAAGAAAGGATAGGTAAATCTGCATCAACGGCAAAACCGCTTCATCCTTGAAAAGATGCCAATTTAATACGGTAACAAGTACTGCCCGAGCATTGTCGTCAGTGGAGTAGCCGTGGTAGCGGTTAGGGATGGTGAATATAGCGTGCTGAAGAATCCCGGTCTCATCCGTCATCAGCCGAAGGTGATCAAGCTGAACTTCCGGCAAAGAGGGCTGAGGGATGGCCCGCCCTCTGATCCTCGGGCGGAGATTGAGACGCCCATATTCCTGGAGAGCCCGGGTAAACGTCTCCATATACATATTGGCTACCTCTCTCCAGACCATCTGCCGCCCGAACTGATAGGCTCGTCTACGCAAGGCATTAAGTTCTCTCTCATTTACCAAAAGGTCACACAACTGATCAGCCAGCGCACCTGCATCCCTGAAGGGCACCAACAGTCCGCGATTTTCCGCCAATATCTCCTGTGCATACCAGTACGGGGTAGAAACAATAGCTTTACCGCAAGCTACGGCGTAAGCCATGGTTCCCGACACGATCTGCTCCCGAGACAGTGAACAGGTGAGGTAGATGTCTGACATGAGGAGGAATTTTGTGAGTTGTTCCAATGAAACAAATCGGTTATGGAAGATGATATGTTCTGTTAAGCCCTTCTCCTTCACCAACATTTCAAGCCACAGCCTGTATGCTTCTCCCCAGCGGCGTTTGAGTTCGGGATGAGTTGCGCCAAGCACCACATATATCACATCAGGGAATTTCTTTATCACAGTTGACATCGCATCAATGGCAACCTCAATGCCCTTATTAGGATTGAGGAGTCCAAAGCTCAAGAGAACGCGGCGTCCCTCCGCTTGAAACTGGTCTTTGTAATATGATGAATCAAGGAAGGGCACATCAGGGGCACCGTGAGGGATAAAGACGATCTTCTCTTCGGGCACACCATAGATATCCACCAACAATTCAATAGCCTTTTGGGCCTGGACGACCACCAGGGTAGAACGTAAACAGACCTCCTTTAATACCCTCGCCTGTTCCTCAGAAGGCTCACGCAGGATGGTGTGAAGGGTGGTGACAACCGGTTTTTTCAGGTTGCCAAGCAGATTGATGATATGGGATCCGCTTTTTCCTCCGAATATGCCATACTCATGTTGCAAACAGATAACTTCATTCTGGGAGACGTTGAGGAAATCGGCCGCCTCGCGATAGTCCATCTTCTGTTGTTCGCGTATTTCGAAGCAGACCTCAGGACCGTATTTGTATCCTGTGAAAATATTATTCACGGCAAGAACCTGTACCTGTCGACCTTCCAGCGGAGACTCACCCATAATTTTGGCCACCTCGGTGGCCAAATCAAAGGTAAATGTGGCAATCCCACACTGCCGGGGTGGGTAAGTCCCGATAAACGCCACCCGTATAGGCTTGAAGATCTTCTCTCCCACGATCTCTCTGCTCCTCTGTTTACACCAGTTCTCTATTGGGGTCAGGACATGATCTCACGTACTCCATTAGCACGTCCATATCGGCGGTGGCCAGACAGACAGCGGTGTCTGCCGCACCATAATAAAGCCGCAATTCATTTCTCTCCCTGTCTATAAGTGCGCCACATGGGAAGGTTACAGCAGGCACATCGCCGACGCGTTCGTAGTTTTTTTTCGGTCCGAACACCCACTCATCGCTGCGACGGATGACCCTCCACGGCTCATCCAAATCTAACAAAGCCAGACCAACTCGATAAAGGCTGCCTGAAGCTGTCTGACGTACACCATGGTAAGTGATCAGCCAACCCTCTGGAGTTTCAATGGGTTGTGCCCCTAACCCCACCCTGTGTGAATCCCATTGCCCGGGTCTGGTAGGAATCAGGACCCGATGGTCTCCCCAATGTTTCAGGTCGGGGGAGAAAGAGATCCAGATGTGGGCTTCTCCCCTGATGACAGGCCTATGAATCAGTGCAAAACGGCCCTTAAAACGACGGGGAAAGAGGGAGGCGTCCTTATCTTCAGGGGGGAGAAGAGATCCTATTCGGACGAACGTCTGGAAATCCTTTGTCATCGCAAGGGAGATAACCGGTCCTCCCCTGGAGAAGGAGACATACGTGATTGCGTACTCCTGCCGCTCTTCTATCCAGACAATTCGAGGGTCCTCGAGGCCCCATCTCTCCTCCTGGTAATTTTCATCTGGCTCCAGTGTCGGCCTTGGGTCAATCTCCCAATTTGTCTTGCCATCCTTGCTACGGGCAACTGTGAGATGAGAAAAGCCGCGCATATCCTCCACACGCACAAGCAGCAGTGTCTCATCCCCAAATTCAATTGCTCCAGGATTAAAGACGGCATTTACCAGATGAGGCCAGTGCATTGGAGTCAGGAGGGGGTTTCCTTCGTAACGCCGAAACAATTCAGACCTCCTGAGTATAGGATCAAACATCTTTCATCTCTCGGGTCTAAGCTACGTTCTGGCTTGAATAATAGTCTGAGGGACAGATATGATGTTTTCGTAGCAGGGCCTGGAACTGTCTTCTATTCATACCCGCCTCCAGCGCCGATCTGGAGACGTTGCCCCTGTTACGTTTCAGCGCCTGGACGAGAAACTCCTTTTCTATTCTGCCAGCCGCTTCCTGCCGGGCTACCTTCTTCATCTGCACAAGCCCCCGACGATCCCTGGGGAGTTTCTGGGTCATAAGGCTTCTTTTG